>CAMXBB010000064.1 GCA_947179265.1 uncultured Bacillota bacterium | reverse complement strand
TGATATAATAAATAACTATAAGTGAGGAGAAATATAAATGAAATTAGTAGGAGTTTTTAATTCATGTGGTGCTCGTAAACCATATATAAACCCAACAGCAGAAAGAGTTTGTTTTGTTACACAAGAAGTAGTGTATCAAGATTCTGATGGAACACGATATTTAAAATATTTAGATCAAGGAGATTTGCCACTTCTTTTATCAGTACTTGAAAGAATAAAAGATCCAAAAGAAAGAGAAGAAGAATTAGAAAAATTTCTTAATGGAGGAGTAAACGAAGATACAAATATTCGCTATAAGACCATAAAGAATGAATTCTTTTACGCTCGTATACCTCTTGAAGAAGATCCTAGATTAATAGATTGTTACTCTAGTTTTGAAGACTATCCAGGTAATATCGTACTTGAAAGAGATGATGATATTGATTTAGATCATTATAATAGAGCTGTTGTTTTATTCCCTGAAAAAAAACTAATTGTTGGCAGTCATGAATTCGTATATCAAAATAGTTTACCTAGTATACAAATTGAAGGTAGAAGTTTTGAAGAAATCAAAGGAATAATTAGATGGTTACTTCAAAACATGTATCTCGAAGAAGCTTATGAACTAATCATGAGAGTTAAATCTTCTGGTGCTAACTTAGAAGAATATAGACATCCAGATCATTTAATAGTATCTGATGGTTCTACTAACTTCTTAGATTCTCGTTTGCGTCAAATAGAAGATCTTTGCTTTGTAAGAGATAATTCAAAACAACTAAGTCTAAAGATATTTACAAAGTAATGATAAAAAAAGAATCTCCACATTTTTATGTGGAGATTTTATATATAAAAATATTTATAGTAGTACGATTACTATCAATATTAAGTATGCTTTAAGGTCTTAGAACATTAATCTATTTTCTACGTTTATTGCTTTTTTCATCTATTTGTTTAATTATTTCAGAATATACTTTATCAATATCATGATATTCTTCATAAACTTTTCCAAAAAACTCATAATTACCATCTAATGTAAATATACTATTTATCAACCTATATCGTTCACTACCAGATTTTTCTATTTCTTTTACCAAAAATAATTCTTGTGTTGCATATAAAACAATATATTTATCATTTGAAAAACCATCATCAATAAAGTCTTTGCTAACATTACCACTTTGTAAAGTAGCTGGTTTTGTTCTTCTAAATTCTCGCCCTACAAAAGCAGCCTTTTTTAAAAAGTCATATAAACTAATAAATTCTTTTTGCATGTCATCTTTATTTTCATAATTTCTTTCTATGTCATAAGATGGATCACACATATGCATAGTAATAGAATCACCAATAAAGATTTTCCAAAAATCAGAAGTTCCAGAATAATTATAAGTATCTCTATCAGATTCTCTTCTTTTATTCAATTCCGAAGGATTACCACCTAGTAAAATAAAATTCATACAATCAGAGATATACATTTTAAGAAATTTACTCATTAATTCTTTTGTACTATCATCAAAACTTTCAATTTCACTTATTACATAGTTAAACGAATCAATAATATCATCTGATAATTCTTCAGGAATCACAATCTTATAACCTGTTTGGGCATCTACATCTCGAATTATAACATCCAGAAAACTATCTGCATAGTCTCTTGCACCTTCGTCATTAGACCTTCTCTTTTTAATTAAAGTAGGTCCTCTCTTTAAATAAATTTCTCCGCTTACTAAATATTCCATAAAATCCTCAATCTTTATATCTTTCTCTAATTATATCACTTTTTATGTACCACCTATAATAAACCTTCATAAAAATGCTATCTTTTTTACACTTTTGAAATCTTTTCAATACTTTCACTCAACTCAAATAATGTTCTTTCAAATGTATAGGTTACACCATCAGACTCATAAGTTCCCATTACTTTTTTTAAAGGTACTTCTATTTCATGCATACAAACACAAACGTTTTGAACATTGTAAAATTCACCAGTCTGAGGATCAAAATAAACAAATGCTATATCATCTGTATAAGAAGAATTGCTTCCACTTACTGATAACACACAACCAAATGTATGAAATCCAATACCTAAGGTACTGCTCAATTTTTCATAAAATTCCACATCAGATGATGATAAAAATCTATTATATTCATAACCAAGATATGGATGAGTATGAACATGTGCTACACAATTAAATTGTCTGCTTGATACTTTTTCAATTAACTCATTCCACATACTATCTGATAAACTGAAACTGCCCGACTTCGTCTGATAATCATTATATTCACTACTTACTTCAAAATTTATTGTATTATCATCTACTACTTTTCCATACAATATGGTACCAAATTCTTTATTATCAAATCCCATATCAAAACCACATAAGTTAATGCATCCAGCTAAATGAGTATAAGCCTCTTCTGACAATACTATTTTTAAATCTTTGTTTTCTTTAAATTTTTGTTGAATATATGCCACTATTTTACCTACTTTCTCATTATTATTTTATAATAATACTTATTATAGTTTTGGACCTTTTTCATGAGTAACTATTTTATTCAAAATATAAGTATACAACTCATCAAAAGTATATGTCGTACCATATTCTTGATTGTATAATTCAACTAAATCCTCAACTGAAACTGATGAAATTAATTCATACCACTCTTTAAATCCTTTATCTTCACCAAATTCTCTTTCCAGTCTAATAAAAGTTGATAATGTTTGTTCCTCAGATAATTTATGTGCATAATACTCAGTTGGTTGTAAGCGATACTCGACATATCCTTGCATTGAGGAATCACTATAAGGAATCAAAGATTTCAAATTAACTCTACACTCTTCTGTCTTCTTATCATCTTTATCACTTTCTGCATCAATGAATTGATTGAAATGTTCATGTTCATGACATATTGCAGAATATGTTTGGGCATTCATATCACTTAAATCATTAAATCCGCATTCTAAATGCCACTGAGATATTCTTATTTTTCCAGTTAATAAAGAAGCAGAAGCTAAATCTGGCATTTTAAGAAGAACTTCAATTTTATTTGGGGATCTTCCATCTCTACAAGCCAAGTTGTTTTCCAAGACTTGTAAAAGTCGCACCCATTGACTCATATTCATCTTATTCCAAACAGTTATATGAAACATATTATCTGTTAATATAACTTTTTCCTCACTAAAAGGCATAGACTCTAAGTTTTGTAGAGCATTTTCAATATCCATAAGTAGACTTTCCTTTCTTAACAATTGCAGTAATATATCTACTTTTTATAAACATCTATTACTATAATTATTTTATTACTTTATAAATCAATTGAACATATGAATCATTTAGTTTATTACATTCGATTAATTCTAATGCTTTTAACTTATTTAATTCGTCAACCTTACTTATAGATTCTCCATCTATTAAAGTTGAAGTATCACGACCACCTACTAATAATGGTGCTATTACTATGTTAACATAATCAATTAAGTTGCCTCTCAAAAAGAGTCCATTCAAATTGCCACCAGATTGAATAGTTATTCGCTCTGCATCATATTTTTCTTTCATGTCAACTAGTAATTTATCTAAGTCAAAACTATCGTAATAAAGAATATCTAAATTATCATATTTTTCTTTCAACGAGAAAGCAATATGATTTCTATTAGTGGTTACTAATATTAGTTTTTCTACCCAATTACATAAATAATTAATTCCATTTTCATTTAAATGAGGTTTATTATCTATAATTATAAACCTTACATCAACTTTTTCATGAAGCTTTGTTTTTTCATTAACACCGATTTTAGCCATTACGCGGCCAGTATTGAGTGAGTAAAAGTCAGTAGTAGCCTCAATTTCATAATACTGATGTAATCCTTCTTTTACTCCATCAATTTCAGACCAATCTTTATCAGCATCTAATTCATCATTATCTCCACTACTAATTTTACCATCTAAAGATTCTAACATAAATAAAGTAGTTATAGGTCTTTCCATAAATTAAATCTCACCTTTCAATTATTGAGTATTTTTATAGTGCTAGTACTTTACAAATACTTATAAGAAAAAACTGCTATTTTCCACAGCAGTTTTTATATTTCTTACCACTTCCACATGGACATGGATCATTTCTTCCTACTTTAGATTCATTCTTAGTAGGCTCTTGTTTTAATTTTTCTTTTCCATCGCCAGCCTTAGCTTCGATTGGTCTTGCAGCAAAGTTTTGCTTAATTTCCATCTTTAGTAAGAATGTTGAAATTGAAGCATCAATATTATCTTGCATTGTTTCAAATTTTTCAAAACCTTCTAACGCATAAGCTTGTAATGGATTATTTTGTCCATAACCACGAAGCCCAATACCTTCTCTTAAAGCATCCATATCACTGATATGTTTTACCCAAGCTTCATCGATTACACGTAATGAAATATGTCTTTCGAAATCTCTAACAATTTCTTCTGGAACAATAGAAATCTTATCTTCATAATCACTTATGATTCTTTCACTTATAATTTCGAAAATCTCATCCTCTTTTAATCCACTTACTTCATCAAGTTTTATCTTAGAAGTTTTAAGTAAATTATGATTTACAATGTCAGTAATTGATGTAAGGTCAGCATCAGTTAAATATCCTTCTGGTTCGATATGTGCATCTAACAACTCATCAACATAGTCATTTATTATATCTAGTATAATGTGATGAATATCTTCAGTCTCAAGAATTTCATTTCTTCTTTCATATATAATCTTTCTTTGTTCAGAAATAATATTATCATAATCTAGTAAGTTCTTACGTAAATCATAGTTGTTTCCTTCAACTTTCTTTTGAGCAGTTTCAACTGACTTAGTAAACATCTTACTTCTTACTTGTTCCATCTCATCTAATCCAAGAGATTGAACCATACCTTTAATCTTATCTGCACCAAATCTATGCATCAATTCATCTTCAAAGGAAATGAAGAATTGAGAATATCCTGGATCTCCTTGACGACCAGCACGTCCACGTAATTGGTTATCGATACGACGAGACTCATGTCTTTCTGTACCTAATACACAAAGTCCACCAAGTTCTGCTACACCTTCACCAAGCTTAATATCAGTTCCACGACCAGCCATATTTGTTGCAATAGTTACAGCACCCTTTTCACCAGCCTTAGCGATTATCTCAGCTTCTCTAGCATGATTCTTAGCATTCAATACTTCATGCTTAATTCCAGCCTTATCAAGCATTCTTGATAATTTTTCATTTGACTCTACTGATATAGTACCAACAAGGATTGGTTGTTCAGTTGCATGTACTTCTTTAACAAATTCTACAATTGCTTTATATTTACCATTTTCAGTAGCATACATTAAGTCGGCCATATCTTTTCTTATACAAGGCTTATTAGTAGGTATCTCAATAACATACATGTTATAAATATCTCTAAATTCTTCTTCTTCAGTCTTTGCTGTTCCTGTCATACCTGAAATCTTAGCATACATTCTAAATAAATTTTGGAATGTTATTGTAGCCATAGTACGTGTTTCTTCATTAATCTTAACACCTTCTTTAGCTTCAATAGCTTGGTGTAATCCATCAGAGAATTGTCTTCCTTGCATTAAACGTCCAGTAAATTGATCAACGATAACAACATTTTGTTCACCATCTACTACGTAGTCAACATCTAGCTTCATTCCATAATTAGCTTTTAATGCTTGGTTAATATGGTGAACTAAAGCAGTATTATTTGAATCATATAAATTTTTTAACTTGAAGAACTTCTCTATCTTCTTTGAACCTTCTTCAGTTAAAATAACACTCTTAGTTTTAGGGTCAACACTATATTCATCTTCAGTTAAACTCTTAACAGCTTTATCAGCTTCTTTATAAAGATTAGCAGAATTAACCTTACCACCACTAATAATTAATGGAGTTCTTGCTTCATCGATAAGAATAGAGTCAACCTCGTCTAGGATAACATAATTAAGTCCTCTTTGAACTTTATCTTCATATCTTACAACCATATTGTCTCGTAAATAATCGAAACCTATTTCATTATTTGTAGAATATGTAATATCACAATTATAGATTGCTCTTTTCTCTTCTGGAGTTAAATCTCTTAAATTGATACCTACTGTTAATCCTAAGAATTCAAATATTGGTCCCATCCACTTAGCATTACGGTCTGTTAAGTATTCATTAACAGTTACAACATGAACACCTTTACCAGTTAAAGCATTAAGATATGCAGGTAAGATAGTAGTTAAAGTCTTACCTTCACCAGTTTTCATCTCAGCTATATTACCAAAATGTAGAGCAAGTCCACCTAACAATTGAACATAATAAGGTTTCTCTCCAATTTTACGATATGCTACTTCTCTAATAGTCGCAAAAGCTGGTACGATTATCTCAGGATCATCAATAGTCTTTCCCTTATCTAACATTCCCTTTAACTTGTCAGTCATTCCTGCAAGTTCTTCATCGCTCATCTTAGAATATTCATCAGATAAAGCTTCTATTCTATCAGCTATCTTTCTAAATCTTTTTAATTCTTTATACTCAGTATCTAATAAGCTTTTTAGTACTTTCATAAATAAACCTCCATGCTGTCAATATTTTAACACAAAAAATAACACATTTGTACTAAATATATGCAATAATACGAATATTTTAAGCATTATCTACTTAAAATCTCCTAACTTATATTATAGCATAATAAAAAGAGTATTTCACTCTTTTTATTTTCTTAGTAATTTCTTTTCAAAATTCGATAAAATATTATCTGAACCAAGATGTTTTAGTATAACAGAATCTATCTCAGATATTCTTTCTGTTTCCGCTTGTATCAAGGCTTCTCTATACTTCATGGTAGCATGAATAATACTTATAGCACCACAATGTTCATATAGCTCTCCATTTTCACTTTCAAGTTTGCTAACCTTAGTTACATCATCACTATAATACCAAAGAAGATAGCCTAAAACTGCATCACAAATTATAAGAAGAACTCTCCATAACCAATATGAATGATGTGTTTCATAAGGATATTCACCAATTTGTTCATATCTTTCTATTCTTACTAGAATGTCATTCTTCTCATTTTCAAGGATTTCATCGATCAATTTAGCTGTTTTAGAACCACTACTTAAATGTGATTTAAATATTGAAGCAGCTTCTGCAAGAATATCAGCATATTTATCTGGTATTTCTTTAGCAGCATCTAAATCTTTACCTTCAAGGTTAAAGAATGATTCAGTAGTATATGTAGAATAGTCCCAAGTACCATCTGCATCTATATTATATTTTACTTGAACAGCATTCTCTCCTTCACCAAAATTGATATAAGCATGACCTTGAGTACCCGTAAGATTAATAGCAGTTGGATCATTAACAAATGTTCTTCCCATCATAGTATAAACATACTTTTCAGGTTCTGCACCATCCTTATATAGACTTTCCTCATCCAGCTCTATTACCACTTTTTGATAAGTAGGTAACATTTCTGTTTTAGTATAACCCTTAGAAAAGAATGTAAAGATAGTAAGACTTCCTAGTAAAACTGGCAATACAAATAAAGATAATTGTTTACCTCTTAGTTTAGCAATATTTGATGCATAAACCTTTAAGTTGTTATAACGAACTGTTGTTTCTAACGCATCAACTCTTTGCATCTCCTTAGAATCTTTAGATAATGCTACTAAGTTCTTTCCTGAATCAGGATTATATAACTTAAAGCTTCCTTTCCCTTTAACATATGCTTTCTCATCAATATTATTTAATATTACTCTTAATGTTTTTATCATATATACTC
>CAMXBB010000063.1 GCA_947179265.1 uncultured Bacillota bacterium | reverse complement strand
ATTATAAATGTTCAATTCTAATTTTTTATAAATTTGAAATATAACTGATTTTGTTCTCTGATTGTGAAAACATATTTGTTATGTTATAATTACATTGATAATATGGATAACTTACATAACATTAGTAACATATTTTATAAGGGAGATAGTTTATTGTGATTGATAAAGAAAAAGATCAAATGCTAAAAATAATAAATAAGTATAGAACAGATAAAGATTATAGAGATTATATGAATTCAAAAGACATATCCGAATTATCCGAAATAGAACAAATTGCATTAAGAGGATTAGTTGTATCCAGTGAAGGAGTAGAAGTTGTAGAGGGAGATTTTAGTAATCATTATGATGATTATAACCCTATCGATTTTAGTACTCCTGAAGCTTTAGAGGTTACTTGTATGAATATGGCGATTGGTGAATTACTTCATCAAGCTTTTAAAGATAATAATATTGGTAAATATTCAGATTTCAATTTTGCGGCTATTAAAACAAGAGCTAAGGGCGATTTATATTCAACTATGGATAAGCCAGATATTATTCGCTTTATAAGAGCATATAATGAAGCTAATCCTCAATATTTACCAAAGCATGCTCGAGAGTTCTTACAAATATATGAGGGTCATATAAAAAATGGAATTGGTTCTTCAATGTTTGCCGGACTAGCTCAAACATTTAATACTAATATTTACTTAGATGAATTACTGCCAGAGCCAGAAGAAAAGAAAGGTTTTTTTGGAAGAAAATCTTCTAAAAGATGGTAAGTATAAAAATACAAAGAAGCTGTAGCTTCTTTTGTATAAAGACTTTTTAGATAATCATATACTTAATAGCAAAAAGTAATTAAGATATTGACAATCCAGTAACTTTGTTGACTTAACACTATAAAAAGATCAATGACGTATTCCTAAAAAAATAATATAATAGTGAAAAGTGATTTGGAGGAAGAAAATGACTGCTGAAGAAAAAAGAGAAGTATTATTAAAGACAGTTCCAGAATTTATAAAAGATTGTGGGATTGATTATAATGAGCATATAAATGATATATGGCCATCTGAAGAATTTTTAACAGTTAATAAGAGAAGAAATTTACAAGGAGCCGAGAATGCGGAAGTACGCATGTTTGATTATGTAGGTGTTGGGCGTTGGTTAGGAGTATATAAAATAACTTGTGATAAATCACGAGAAAGTAGAGGAATAGTTGATTTGAATAGTACATTTTATAATATGACTGGAGAACAATTAGAAAAAAGCTTTGAGTTTTTTGAACAATTGCTTAATATGTATGGACTATCTATACATCAAGAAATGAATGTTCAACAAAGATGTGAATTACAAAGTGAATGTTTTAGAAAAAGAAGAATTAAGTAAATCTCTACATTGATTAGGGATTATATTCCGAAATATTTTATCCATTTAGATTTTTGATAGATAGTAGCAGTTTAAAAAAATTAATTTGACAAGATGGGAAAACTATATTATAATCGAATAAATATTTGTTGATGGAGAAGTTATCCAAGTAGTTAATTTGAAACTCTATACAGGAAATTGTGGTCACCGACTGAGAGCCACAATAGATAAGGCAAATTAATGAATTTCAATAATGGAGTCAAATCGTGTAAGAGCGTTAATCTATAATAAGGTAGTAGAAATACTATAAACAAAGGTGGTACCACGAGCAATTCGTCCTTTATGGATGATTGCTCGTTTTTTTATTTCATGGCTTCATAGCTCAGTTGGTAGAGCAAAGGACTGAAAATCCTTGTGTCGTAGGTTCAATTCCTACTGAAGCCACCATTTTTATTAAAATCATAGAGAGGAAGTGGTTAATTTGGAAGATGATTTTGATAGTGATTTTAGATTAATCACTTTAAATAAATAATCTAACTTTTGAAATTAGAAAGAAAGGAGGATTAAAATGATTGGTGTTTTAGAAAATAATTTAAATGTAATAAATTCTATAATTGAGAACGTAAAAAATTATATTTCATATTTCTGGCAACCTAACATGTCTGACAATTATCGATCAACATCGGAATATAATTATTCTGGATATAGAAAACCTAAAAGAGAAATAGATAAAAAAGAACATTTAGATTTAAATAGTGTTATGGTATTAAAAGTTTCTAATAATGAAAAAGAAGATTATATGATAACAATGTTAGGATTAAGACAAGATAATTGTGATGAAAGAATATTAATAAGAAATAGAAGAATAACAGAAAAATCAGTAATTGATGTATGTTTAGAACAAAATTTAGATATTGATAGAAAGCCTGTATCATCATATATGACAGAAGAAGAAACAGAACTATATAATCAAGCATTAAGTGTTGGTAATTATCATTATTGTTTATCACTTCTACGTTCACTTGAGGCAAATATGAATTCTCTTGATAGAAAGCAAAAAAGTACTCTTCAATTAAGCTTAGTACATATAGATAATTAGAAAGAGAATTTGTATAATAATAAATACATAAATAAAAATATTAGAATAGTTAAAAGCCCTACATAGAGAGGGCTTTTATAATTTAATAAATTTACGTGTAGTTTTATCATAATGTTATTAATCAAGTATAAATAACATGGAATATATGTTATAATAGACATATAAGAGGTGACTCATGAGAATAGGAATAGATATAGATAATGTAATAGCCAATTTTAATGAGACTTTATTCAATGAATACATGGAACATGATAAAGAATTAAGAGGTAATGGTATTATAAACAAAGAAGCTTTTATAAGAAATATGTTTGATTGGACGGATGAAGAAGAGCTCTCATTTTATAAAAGTAGTATTGAAAGAATAGCAAAAAAATTAAATATTATTCCTGGTGCTAAAGAATATATAGATAAAATAAAATCTGAAGGGAACTTAATTTATATTATAACTGGTAGAGATAATGGTGAATATTCAGATCCAATAAATATGACAATAGAATGGTTGGATAAATTTAATATAAATTATGATGAACTATTATTTACTAATGCTTATGATAAAAAAAGTAAAGCAGACATCTGTGTAAAAAATCAAATAGATATCATGATTGATGATTCAAGAGGTATGTGTAAAAATTGTATTGAAAGAGGAATAAAAGCATTTATAATGGATACTCCATATAATAGGAAATCTGATATACCAAGAGTACATAATTGGAAAGAAATATACGAGGTGATAAAAAATGAAAAAGAAAGTAATTCTTGATACAGATATGTTTAATGAAATTGATGATCAATTCGCTTTAACTTATCTAATAAAATCTTTAGATATTTTTGAATTAGAGGCAATTACTATAGCACCTTTTTCTAAAAGTGGATATGCCGATACAATGACGATTGAAGAAGGTACTGAAAAAAGTTATGAAACTACGCTAAAAATTTTGGATATGTTAGGAAAATCTGAATATAAAAGAATAGTTTATAAAGGCGCAACAAAGTATTCTCATGAAAGTGAAGAAAGTAATAGTGCAGTAGATAAAATTATCGAAATCGCTAATAAAAATGATAAAACAATTATATTAGCAATTGGTGCTATTACCAACGTTGCTTTAGCAATTAAAAAGTCTCCAGAAATTATTTCTAAAATAAAAGTCGTTTGGTTAGGAGGAAATACTTTTCTAACAAAGGATAATAGTGAGTTTAATTTTAGACAAGATATAAAAGCTGTTCAAACTGTATTTGATTCTAAAGTTGAATTAGTTGTTATACCATGCAGAAATGTTGCTTCAAATTTATCAACAACTATTTATGAGTTAGAGCACTATTTAAACGAACCAACAGAATTAAATGAATACTTGAAAAAAATATTTATTAAATGTAAGAAAAATTTCATGAAAGAACCTAAGGATGAAATAGGTTCTAGTAAAACACTTTGGGATTTAAGTGCTATAGCTTATGAAATAAATTCCGACTGGTTTAAGGCAGAAGAGATTAGCTGCCCTGAGGTTTTAGATAATGGGTTATATCAACAAACTGAAGATCGCCATAAGGTAACTTTTGTAAATGATTTATTTAGAAACAAAATCTATCAAGACTTCTTTCTTAAAATTGGAGAAAAGATTAAATAATAACAATACTGTTATAATTAATTATAGCAAAGGGAAAATATAATTATGAATGACGAATTTCAAAAATTAAGAGAGCGAAGAATAGAAATACTTAAGCAAATAGATTCCTTAATGGATGAGGGGTATAAAAAAAGTTTGGAATATATAAAAGTATTAGATAGTGGAGACGAGCAATCAATTTTACAATTACGTGATGAAAGGGAAAAGATACATACTTCTATAGCTGTAAGACGTGATAAGATTGAAGAAATTGATAATGAAATACTCTTAGGTATACCTCCAGTTAAAAAAGGAAAACTTGTTGATTTGCGATCTGATGGGGCTAGTTCTAATTATACGATTTATCTTCATGATGAACCAGTATGTATTGGAAGAATCGAATATAGAGATTATCATTGTAGTGAATACTTGGGAGATGTTGGTTATGTTATTGAATCTAAGTATCGCAATCATGGTTATGCAACTGAGGCTTTGGCTTTATTGAGTGAGAAACTATGTGAAGAAGGAGTGCCTGATTTTTGGGTCACTGTAAATGATGATAATTTTGAATCGATAAGAGTTATTGAAAAGAATGGTGGACAACTACAAAAAACAAAACTAAGTATATGTCTGTATGTTGTTCCAACAAAAGTTAGAGAGTTAGAAATATCAACAGAACATAGACCTAAGTGAATCAAGAAAAGGTATATGCTCAAAATAATTGCTTAAAAGAATTTATAAATCTTTTTAGGATAGGAAGATAATCAAGAAGATATCCACATAAGACCATGTTGATTAATGACCTTATTTGTAGTATAATCTGGGCAATTCTATTGATTTTGAATGATATTAATCTGATAAAACAAATTATTTCAAAAATGCCTCTTTAAAAAGAGGTTTATAAAAGGAGGAGATTTAATGAGTGCTGATGATTTAATTGATACAATAAAAAATGCAAAAAAAGCTGAAGACATTCTTTATGCATTAACAAAACCTGCAGCAAATGAACAAGTATTTGAGGCGGCTTTAAATGAAAGTGCAAGATTTCCAGAAGCTCAGGATAGAATTTTAGAAGCTGTAGCATTTAAAACTGCTATGCCAAGTACGTTAATCAAATGTACTAAAGGAAGTAGTGATACGATTATTAATATTGTAAATAGTTTTCATGCAAATGATGAGGTATTTGAAGCAGCAATAAATAGTAGTATGAAATTTTTACCTTTTTCTCCAGCTAGAGAAAATATATTAAGAGCAATATGTAAAAGAAATGTTTCACCAACTATTTTAATAAACATTATAAGTGTATCTAAAGACAGTAAGACTATTATGGGTGTAATAAATAGTCCATGTGCAACTGATGAAGTATTTGGAGCTATTATTGACATAGTTGAAGATATACGTCAAAGTTTATCTGAATCAGAATCTGCTCAGAATAATTTTTTAAATGGCATGCTTGTTAAAGAAAAAATATATAAAGCAATAATTGAAAGGACAATGTCTCCAGATATTTTAATTCGAATTATAAGTCTTACTGGATATGCTGATATACTTCTTTTAGCAGTAAGTAGTCCAGCTGCTAATGAAGAAGTATTAGAAACAGCTATTAATGTTAGTAAAGGCTTTTCAAGGAAAATACAATCTGATATATTAGATTATGTTACATCTTTAAGACAAAATGTTGATAAAAAAATAGAAGATGAGGATACTGGGGCTCCAAAGTTAGGAAGATAATAATTAAATAAATTATACATGAGTATGTATTAGATATTACGGGAGGTTTTAGAAATTATGAGTAAGTTTATGTCCAAATATTTAGAATCATTACTTACAGAAGAAGAGATGAAAAAGCACGGGCTGACTAGAAGAGATTTAGAATTTATTAAGAAAGAACATCTTATGTTAGAAGGAATGCTAAGCGACTTTCAAGCAAGTATTCTTAACCGAAAAGATGCCGAAGTAGAAATTCAAGATGAACTTGATAAGGCACAGATGTTTGCTGAATACCTTTCCTTTTTAGGGGATTCTTATCTTAAATTTATATCAGAAAGTAGATCTAAAATAAGTGATATTGATGGTTTTTATTTAGAAGATTGTATTTCACTTCATCCAGATAAAATGGCAAAGTTAATTATCTATTTATTATCTAGAACTCAAAAAGAATATGAATCTTCTCCTATTTATCATCATGAATATTATAGTGATGCATTTCGTGATAATAGGATAATGGATCATTTTAATTTATTATGTGAAAAAGGTGATAGTAAACCAGGATTCGGTTCCTTAGGTAACGCTTTAGCCTATATCGAAGCAATGTGTGAAAAACAACAATCTTTTATATTGACGGGATTAGATACACATAATAATGATGAGAGTTTTGAGATGTTATTTTCACCATTGCTAGAACATGCTCAAATTGGTTATTTAGGAAAGAAAAGATGGAAAGCACTATGCTTTATGGGTGATGATACATTCAGAGATGTAATTATGAAACTATTGTTGTTTTCTGATATTCATGGATTATCTTTAACCGATATTACTTCAGATAATAAAGAAGAATATGCCAATGCCATAGAAGGAATGGATACTAGTTCTTATTTAGTAAGAAAAGATGGTTTATCTTATTTAACTTTAGCTAAGAGAAATCCTCAAAAATAGAGGAGATTCTTTTATTAACATTTAAAAGATAGCATTATGCTATCTTTTTGACTTTTTACATAATTGTGATATACTATCTACCAATTAAAGAGGGGATATTATGGAAACAATAACGACAGAAGATTTAGCTGCTTACTATCATAGAAAATCGAATATTGATAATGATAGTATTTCTGCAATTGTTATTAAAGAATTTGAAGATTTTTTAGGAGATACATTTAACTTCGTAACTGATGATTCTAGTACTCATCCAGAGTTTAAATTAACGGAACATATTGGACAAATGTTAGGGGTAATTGATGAGTTTGTATACAAATCATCCTATGCAGAGCCTTTTTTCGCAATCCTTGAAAGACATGGATATCGAATGAAACATGAGATAAAAAGAGCAATGATGAGATTAGCTGAGTTAGAAAATCCTTTTTGTAATGAAAATTTAATTTTTACATTGTTGGAATCTCCCATAATTGATGATATTAGTTTTGATGGTCGTGATTGTTTTACAATCTTTAGTGAGAAGTATGGTAATTATTCATTTCATTTAGCTTCAAGTTATTTCAAAGGTGATCCAACTATTTTAGATTATATGAGTAAAGGAAGTATGAGATGTCGTTGTCATGATCATACTGAACATATAGCAAATCTTTATTCAGATTTTCAATCTATAACATCTCTATGTTCTAATTATTTTCTTGACTATTATTATCATTCTTATTCTTATAATCCAGAAGACTCGATGATTATCGATTTATGTAGTAGGTTGGTTATGGACGCAAGTGATTATGAAAGGTTATATGAACCTAGAGAAATATTAAGAATTAATAATGTTGACTTACCACAATGCTATATTGAAACTATAAAAAATACTCAACAACCAGAAGGAAGAAGAATGATTTTAATGATAGCTTTATATAATCAGTTAAAAAATCTGACTGATGAAGAAAGACAATTGATAAAAGCATATAAACAAAATTGCCAAAAATAATTTACAAGATACTTAAATAGTATCTTTTTTAATTAATATTTTTTTCATAACTTGAAATATTAAAACTAACTATATTATAATTTTACTATATTAAATTG
>CAMXBB010000062.1 GCA_947179265.1 uncultured Bacillota bacterium | reverse complement strand
AGCTGCTCAGGCGTCTCGTGGGCTCGGCGTCGTGTATAAGAGACAGCTTCTATTAAGTTTTTGTTTATATAATTCATTTGCAAAAGCTGCTATTGCATTTACTATTTTATCCGCATCAGCTCGATCTATACCATATTCTAGACATTCATCATCACTAATGTTAACTGGGAACATAAAGAAGATGTCTGCTAAGTCATATCCTTGATTATATTTTTCTACTACAAAAGGATGATTTCTTAATTCAGGTAGTATCCTTGGATCATCCATATTAATATGACTTTCTGCTTCGTATTTGCTGAATGTTGTTGCTGAATGTACTTTATCAATCATATCAACTACTTTAGATTCGATATCACTTTTAGCTTCATAGTTATTTAGAATTGTTTTTAAATCCATTACATCTCCAAATTTATCTGCTAAGTAATCTATTGCAATTTTAGTAACGCGATCTATTTCTTCCTTGCTTACTCCTTCAAATCTTGTAATATCTCCAGTAATAGCTTCTGGTAAATCATGACATATTATATAATCAAATATTTTTCTATCATTTAAAAAACTAGGTAGATGCTTTTCGATAATTCTTGCAATTAATAGTAAATCTAAGATATGATTTTTAACATCTTCTAATCTTTTTCTTGATATATGCCATAGCGTAGGTCCTGTACGAACTGTATCACCTAGAATATCAAATATCATAAATAATCTAACTTCATTTTCCATAATAAACCTCTTCTTTTTTGTTGTATTATATCATCCAATAATTGATTTGACAAATAGCATATTTATTAATAGAATAGGGTCATCAGATGAAAGGAAAATAGTTATGAAGATTAGATATATTTTAACAATTTTTTTATCATTTACTTTGATTATTATTTTTACTATTTTCATAGCAAGTAGAGGAGAAGGTGTAAAAGATATCTTCAAATCAAAGGATGATTTTATAATCATACCAGATATGATTGAAAGTAATAAAGATTCGATTAAGTATTATCCAGATTTAACTAAACTTTTAAAAAAGAGTAATATTGAGGTTCCAATATATGAAAATTTAATACCTCAAGGATTAGCTGTGGTTGATGATTATATATTTATAACCGTGTATGATAATTTTGGATTAATCAACTCCAAAGTGTATGTTATTGATTTATTAGGAAATATGATTAATGTTGCATCATTAGAAAGTAATTCTCATGTTGGAGGGATTGCTTATGATAAGAAGAATAATTTAATATGGATTCCAGACAATGACGGTATTTTAAATGCATATAATAAAAAGGATTTTTTTAAGAAAAGTCATGTCTTTTGTAAGTATCGTTTTGAAGATTTATCAGATGGTTTAATTGATTTCAACGATTCTAAGAAAAATGCTATTGATTATTTAACTATTGATGGTGAAAATCTTTTTATAGGTAGTTTTGCTAAATATAAAAAAGGATTAGTAAAAAAATATCATATTACTAATAATATTGAATTAGAATATATTAATAGTTTTGAAGTAAGAGAAAAGATTCAAGGTATAACTTTTTATGGTGATTATATGTTGCTCAGTAGTTCTTATGGAAGAAAGAAAACGTCGAATTTATATGTATATAAATATGATGAAAATATAGATGATTATAGCAAGAAGGAAATCGTTTCTTATAAACTTCCATCGATGTTAGAACAAATAGTTGTTGATAAAGATGAGGTTTATCTAATATTTGAGAATACTGCTAAGAAGTATTTTGATTCGATAGATAAAGTAGGGTATATATGTGTTTTAGATGCTCAAAAAGTTATAAATAAAAAGGATTAATGTTTTCACAAAAATCCTTTTTTTATTTATCTTCTTCTTGTTCATCGGTATCTTCGTCGTCATCTTTGATTTCTGTAATCTTATCTTCTTCATCAACGACAATCTCTAAACCTAAAGCTCCTAGTTTAGCATTTAATTCTTCCCCAACGATATCATTTTGTACTTTTACTCTTATTGCCATAAATATTCTCCTCAAATATATTATACACTATTTTTATACTAAACATATATAAAAAAACAAGGTGTTTTTATTCACCTTGTTTAGACTTTTTTTGTTTTAATTTTACAGCTGTACCATATGCAATAATTTCGGCAGCTCCATTCATTACTGATGAAGATCCATAACGAATATTTATAACAGCGTCAGCGCCTAAACTTTTAGCTTCATCAACCATTCTCTTAGTAGCCATACTTCTAGCAGTTGATATCATGTCAGTATAGCCAGTTATCTCTCCACCAACGATTGTTTTCATTCCAGCCATAAAGTCTCTACCAATATTTTTAGATTGAACAATTTGTCCTTTTACAATACCTAATGCTTCAATTATTTCTTCTCCAGGAATATAATCAATATTTACTAGCTTCATCTTCTTCACCTCCTAATATTTCTTTAATTCTAGATATCAAGTTATAAATTGTACCTAAAACAGGGAATGCAAGTATTAAATTTAAGAATATAAACATAAACCATGGAATCTTTTCATCATTAGTTAATTGAAAATAGGTTGTTGAGAAAATCAAAAAGATGAATAACAAACTGAAAATGATACTTGAAATACAAGCTCCAATGATTTTTTTTGTTTTACTTGTTCTAACATTCCTCATTGTAAATCCCTCCTTACCTAAAATATTTACTTCTTGAAAGTATTTAGTAATGTTGATATCAGCGAAATTCTCATTGGATTTTATAATTTCTTCACACATTTTTTTTATACGAATATAATTTAATTCTTCATATTGTATCTTAGATATGCGTTCTATCATACAATCTTTTAAAGATAATAACCCACCGTCTAGTTTTTTTATATCGCAAATAGGGACATTTAATTCTCTTAGAAATTTAATCTTTTTTAATTTTTCAATATCTTTATCATTATATATGCGATAATCATTATCACTATTACGCGATGGAGTTATTAAACCATTATCTTCATAATATCTAATAGATTTCTTTGAAAGCCCAACGATGTATTCAACTTCATTTATTAACATAAACTTCTCCTTTCATTTTGTATTATGAACTATTCCCTAAGGTTAAGGTCAAGTAGAAATTTCATTATTTGATATATTTATAATTTTATGATTATTACACCTAATACTAAAAGTATTGCTGCAATAAGTTTTGGTATTAGTTTTTTTGTATTCCTATTTAATATAAATTCAATTATTACATTGATAATAGAAGTCAAAGCAAATAGGGGAGCTACTATCGTAACATCACCAACTTGATAAGCTTTTACGGATGAAATCAACATTAAACACCAAGTAAATGCTGCCAGTAAGAAGGCTTTTTTATTATATAAAGAAAATTCTTCTTTTAAAGTTTGAATTCTTGTTTTAGTAACTAAAGTAATTATTATTGATGGAATAAATACTGTCATAATAGTATAGATAGCAAGATTAAATTGTTCAGATATATTCACATTTATAAGCATAGCAACAGCAAATAAAAAGTTAGATATTACCGACATTATAAAATATTTATTAAAATGTATTTTTCCTTTTTCAAATGTAAGTAGTAGATTAGCTAATATTATAATTATTGCTCCCATTGCTTTTGTTATTTTGAATTCTTCCTTTAGAAGTAGGAAACCAAATAGTAACATAAAAACTGTTGATAGTTGTTTTAGCATACTAAAAGTTGATGGTTCTAATCCATATCTTGATTCAATATTTAATCTATCAGTTATAGCATAAATCACAAATACTATAGCTAAAGTTAGATATATACTAACATTGGTTGCAAAACTTATTTTAAAAAATGGTATAAATAGAATGGCAAATACTGCAGTAAATATTTCTAATAGAATAGTTAGAGCATTTGCATTCTTCATATTTCGATTTGCAATTTTAAAACTTTGAGCAAAAATTGATGCACTCAATAAATATATTATAACCCATGTTTCCCATTTAAAAAAAATATCCATATAATCACTCCAGTATAGATATATTTTATCAAAAAAATAATAGAAAAAAACACAATAATTATTGTGTTTAAAATTCTGTTAATGATAATATTGGAACATTATTCATCTTAGGTGTTATATTAACCCCATCTATATTGATACTAGCAAGTGTTTTTAACACTTTCTTTTGTTCACTACCATTCATATATTCTCTTCCTTTAAGTGAATAGTGACCAACAATTGTTTCTAAGGTATCTCTTGATATCTCTTTTCGATTTTTAGAAATAAATTCTAAAGCTG
This sequence comes from uncultured Bacillota bacterium, assembly GCA_947179265.1. GTDB lineage: Bacteria > Bacillota_I > Bacilli_A > RF39 > UBA660 > CAG-582. The sequence continues at coordinate 3,570 of CAMXBB010000062.1, read as the reverse complement.
CTTCACGAGAAGAGCAATCAAAACTAAATGAATTTTCATTATTATCCTTAATAAGGTCAAGAACTATAGATGGACTTATCGGAATATCTTTAGATTTTGGATTATTTCCTTCTCGACTTTTTTCAACTCTACTAAAATATCTATAATATGATTCAAGTTGTTCTTTTTCCATCAAATCTGAATGAGTTCTATAATATCTAATAACGTCACTATATGTATAACCATTTGTTTTCTTTATATTTTCTTTCCTTTTTAGGACAGCTAGCATTAATGAAGATAGTAGTCTTTGTATTAAGCTTGTACTAATTTCTAAGTCTAATTTTTCTTTTATCTCTTTATATGATAGACGTTGTTCATAATATAAATCAAATATTTCTTTAGATAATTCTAAGTTATCATAGAATGGTAAATCTTCATCATCGATTACTTGATAATAGTAATCAAAATCAAATGGATTTATTTCACCATCTAATATATCTCTTAGGTAAGAATCTAATCTTTTTACTAATGTTTCAACTTGTGAATATGTTAAACCATATTTCTTTGAAATCTCGTCATAGGTTAAATTATCTTTAAATACAGCAATAAGTATATTACGATCATTTTTAGAAAAATATTTTAAGTTTGGTTCAACGTCATATTCATAAGATATAACTGCTTGTATTTCACTATTTTCATATCTATTGATAGTTGCAATAGCTCTCCATATACGACGTTTTATACTGGTTGATCTTTCGCCATAAAGAGCAGCGAGTTCATTTAAATCTTTATATTTATATCCGTATAATTCATAGGTATAATATAGTAATTCTCTTTCTTTTTCACTAATTGGAATACGTGGATCTAAAAGACTTCTTTTTAGTTCATTTCGATCAACGATATCCATAGTAGCATGATCAATACCAAGTACTTTACCTGAAATTGTATCCAGTGCAGATTTTAGTACTTTACTATATTTACTGGAAATATTTGGATAATATTGACCAAAATCTTTTTTCTCGATAGTTAGTCCATTAATATTAATATCACACTTAATTCCATATGTATAAGCAAGTATAATTCTTTCATTATTATTTAATACATTTGCGGCTTTGTGAATATTCAATTCTCTAGTTATATCTTCAATAGTTGGTTTATATCCTTGAGTTGCCAATGAATGACATATATTGGTATGTTTAGTCATTAGATTATCAATTTTTTTAATAGTTGTATCATGCTTCTTTTCAACTTCACTTCTAGACATTCCTTTTACTAAGTCTTGTAATATCTTTCTTTCTTCAACAGTAAACTTAGGAGATCCAATTGCACGTTGTACTATATGATGAGGATATTGATATTTTCTTAGTATATTAAATCTATAGAAATCTATTTTCATAAGAGCATCTAGGATATTTGAAGAAACATCATGATTGCTAAGAGAGAATTCATCAGCTAGTGTATCATAATCCTTTTTATCTATTAGATATCCCTTTAGTAAACCTCTATGAGTAGGATTTAAATCTACAGCTTCATCAATAATATATGGTATATAATAGTCGGAATCTATAACCTTTTTACTACTTCTGTCTAAATATATAGACATAGCGGCACTCTTAGCATTCTCTAATTTATCACGAGCAACTTCATATTTTAATTTAAATATTCTTTGAATGTCATATACTGTCTTTTTCTTACATTTATATCCATAGTATAAATCAAGCATTCTAATGTATTCATCACTCAATTGAGCAATACATATATCTCTTACCATAAAATATTTCTTTTTAGTAAAGTTAGGTTCTTTATAATATGCAATATTAAAGTATAGACTTTCTAGTCTGGATAATACATAGAATCCATTTCCATCTAATAGGTTAGTATTAGGATATTGTCTTATAAACTCTTTTCTACTTATCTTATTAAAGCGCATTAGAAGATATTGATATTGTTCATCATCAAATTTATCTCGATGTTCTTCTAAAGTTTGTAATAATTTATCAATAGGTAATTTTTTCTCTTTTTTTAGACCGAATAAGATATTGTTGATATCTCTTTCAGCTTTTCTTAAATCTCCATAGCTTGGAATTTTGGTTTCTTGATCAAAATATTGTCTTAGCAATTTATCCATTTCTTTAGTAATAGGAATACCATTTTTATTAAGTAACTCTATAACTTCTTCATATGATTTATTCTCCCATAGTTTAGAAACATAATTAGCATTTGCACGAATGCTTTCCATATCCATATCCCAATCGATATTATAAATCTTAGATCTATATGTCTTTATAATAGCTTCTTTAAAACAATTAAAAGATTCTTCTAACTCAGGAGTCATATTAGTTATTTTTCTAAATAGAGATGTTTTAGTTCTTTGATATTCCTCTTTATCTAAGTGTAGTAATCTAGCATATAGATCATCATCAGGAATATATTCACCTTTAATATATAGCTTAAAAAGAGCTCTTTCTTCAGGTACTAATACTTCTCTAAAGAACATATATCTTGTGATATCATAAGGGTGAATTGGAGCGCATCTCATTACTTCTATATCTTCATCAGAAATACTTCTATCTAATCGATAATTAATTGAAGTTCTATCTTCAGAACATACTTTTTTGATAGTCTCATGAGCAACTTTTTCAATCATTCTAACGGCAGACTCACCAAGTGCAAATACTTTTGCAATGTCTTTATATTTTTGTTGTCCAAATACACGCATTACTAAAACGTAATATTGATAGTCATTTAAAGTTCTTTTTAAGAATATAAACAATTCTTTATTAGTAATTTTATTTACAATATCATCACTTATATTTTCTTTACTGGCAACAAAGTTTGAATATTCTGTAGATTCATCATCATCTACGGTTGCATCTAAACTTGATGCTTGATATTTATAGTCACCTCTAATAGTTTTTAATCGGGATTCTGATATTCCTAGGATAGATTTTACTTCTTCATCAGTTGGAGGTTCTTTTCCTTCTGCTTCATATCTTTCATAAAGACGATTATATTCTAATATTTGTTTAGATAGACTTGTTGATTTTCTAATTAGTGCATCTTTTTTTCTAAGGGTATATATTAATTTAAAATCAGCACCACGCATAAAATAGGTAGAAAAACTAGCTTGTTGTTTTTCTAAATCGTATGTATCGGCGGCTTCGATAAAGATTATTACAGCTTCACTTATTAAGTCTAGTAATTGATATGATTGATTATTTTTATTAAATGCTTTAGCTTTATATATAATGGCACGTATATTACCTTTTATTAACGGCTCTAAAGCTGATTTATCACCAGCTTGGTATTCTCTTAGTAGTTCAATATTTTCTTCGTTAGTTGTAGCTGGATAAGTTTTAATCAGTTTAATAAAGTCACCTAAATTATCCGTAGAAAGAAACTTGAATGAATCAGCAGTTTCGATTCCCTTATACGAAAATCTTCCCATAATAAAAACCCCTTTTTAATGGGGTATATTCTATCATATTTATTAAAATAATTCAAATTTTGAGGGCATCTGATATAATTCTTGCTCTTAAAAAATAGAATTTGGATAAAGATAAAATGCATATTAATGCACTTGTTATATAT
>CAMXBB010000061.1 GCA_947179265.1 uncultured Bacillota bacterium | reverse complement strand
TAAATGGAATAATAAATATCCTTATAAAGAAAATTATAGTTTGAATAGTGATCAATTAGGTATTGATATAGCAGGTAATCTAGCTTTACTACATAATAAAACTTCTTATAAAAAAGAAGTTGGAGATAAAAAAAATAAGGAGATATACGATAATCTAAATGGTTATATAGCATATCTAGATGAGTATTTTAAAGATTTGCTCAGTAAGTATGAATATATAGAATTTCCATCACCAAGTAATATTTTATTCTTAAGTAATTATTTTAAAATAAAAGATGCATTGGCATTCTGTAAAGCTGAATTAGATCAGTGGTATAAATTGGTTAAAGTCAAAAGTAGCGAAAGAGTATCTTTAGTTCATGGTGATGTTCGTCTAGATCATGCTATATATTCTGATCATTTATATTTGTGTAGTTGGTGTAAATCAAGCTTTGATACACCAATAGTTGATTTAATAAAGTTTTACCATCAAGAATGGAATAATTTGGATTTTACACCAATATTTGATGAATATTTTAAAAAGTGTGAACTTCTAGAAGATGAAAAGAAACTTTTATTTATTAATATCGTTTTTCCGATTATTCCAACTCTTTCCAAAAAAGAATTATCAAATGTTATAGCGATGAATAAATTATTTGAATATATTTATCGTTCTGAAAGACTAATAATGCCATATTATTCTAAAGAGAACAAAGAAAAGCAATGATATTTCGATTAAAAGAATGAATAGATTTACTCTAAATGGTAATATAAGAGTTATTAAACTTTGATAAAATATCAATATTGATAAACATATAATTGCAAAAATACTAAATAACCCTCCAAAGGGTTTTTTATTTGGACACATATTATCACCATTATATTTTATTCAAGATAATGTCATATGTTGTATTATTCATTGATTTATATATTGTAAAATAGAACTATATAAATTATAATATTATGTAGAATAGGAGAGGTTATATGAGAAAGAATGGCTTTATTGCAACAAGTATCTTATATGCATTCTTTTTGGTTTTCATAACTCTTTTTGTGGCTTTAATAACAAATTATTTGCATAATCAAGTATTGTTATCAGTAATTGATAATCAGGCTTGGGAGACACTGCTTTCAATAAATAATAAGAAGTTTACTGATCTTGTAGTAGGAGATCATATTAAAATGGCGAATATTAAAGAAGATGGGCGCTCATACGCATTAAATGATGATGCAACATGGGTTGTTGGATATATTGAGACAAGTGGTAGCACTAAGACTTATTATCTTTTAAGTGATTTCAAAGCTCAAGTTCCGGAGGTTAGAAGAACTATTGGAAATGACACTGTTCCTGTTCACGCAGTTACAATCGATATTATGAATTATTTATCTAATCCTAAAGATATTAATGGAAATCTTGTCAATGATGGATATATAGATGATCTATTATTCTATACCAAAGGAGTAACCAATGGAGTATTTCTAAGTCGTGATAATTTTAAGGTATATATTCCAAGAGCGAGCATCTTAGCTAAAATTAGAAATTCATCAATAGCAGATAATATAAAAGATGAAATATTTGGATTAGCAGCAGGAGATTATGCGGTTTATATAGATGCTCCTGGATATGGCGGATTTAGCTATCCTTCATATGTATTATATAGAAGATATAATTTTCCATTAGGTTTTGCTCAAGCTTCTTTAAATGGAAAATATTGCTCGGCCGTCGTTAATGATAAAGAGGTTACATATGCTAGTTATAATTCTGGAGCTAATGGATTTGGATATGCCAATATTATAAAAGATGTAATCAATATTCATGGTGACTCAAAAACTTATATAAATTATTGTACTTATGCATCTCCTATTGGATATGTGCACAATGTTGTAGATGCAGTCGTTCCTTCTTATGAAAATAAAATCAATGACATTATAGCTCAAACCTATAGTGCAACTGATTACCAATATCGTTTAATGGCAGAAATAACGTTTAATGGAAACCCTGAAAAAACATATTTAGCAGGTGGTAGAGGTACTGCTATCGACCCTTATCTTATAACGTCTGGGGAGAAGAGATCATGAAGAAGAATAATCAAGGATTTGTATTTATTGAAACAATTATTGTAGTAAGTATTTTAACAATTACAATGTTATTGTTATTTGCATCTTACTCTTTTATTGTAAGAAAGTTTAAAGAAAGAAATACTTTCGATACAACAGAAGCAATATATAAGACATATTATACTAAAAGTATTATTGATTCTTTTAAACCAACTAGTGATTCAAGAAGTGGAGTAAAGTATTATATAGATACCCATCTAGGAACATATAATGTATGTCAACAGATGGGAAGCTTCGGCAGCTATGTATGTAATCCTAGCAAGGATCCATCGCTGTCCCAACTTGTAAATGCTTTTGAAGTTGAAAAATTTTATTATGTTAATCTATCAAATTTATTTAGAGATACTAAAAAGGATGACTGGTTATATTTATTTGATGCGACTACTATTGATTATATAAATAATAAAGGTGGAGCTTTAAATGCTTATATATTGATTGTGAAGTTTAAGAAACACTACAATAAAGATGATGGAACTTATGAGGTTCTTCATTCTTCAATGGAGGTGTAATAATGCAAGATAATAAAGGTATGACAATAGTTGAGATTATGGTTAGTATTTGTATTATTGCGATAGTACTAGCATTACTATTTACTCTATTAATTCAAGTTAGAGAAGAAGAAAATGAGAATAATATTCAATCAACGCTTATAATCAATCAATCAACTTTTATAAGTCAGATTGAAGAGGATATCATAAATTATGGAGTTAAGGCTATAACTCCATGTGAACTTGAAAATGCTAATTTGGCTCCTGATTCAATAGTTTCAGGGAAACCTTATAAATGTATTAAATTAGTCTTTGCTGCTGATTACATCAAAGATAACGTTGGATTTATAATGATATATAATAACTATAAGAATTATAAACATGAAGGTGGGAAGTATGTAGGTGATGAAAGTTCTGCTACTTGGTCACTTGCTTATCAAAGGGGATCATATGAATCATGTAATAATAAAGTTCCAGTTAATAATTCATGGAAGTTTGCAACTTCTTTGATGAAACCAATGCCAGATGAAATGGATATATCGGATACCCCATATGTTCTATATACAGCAAATGCTGGAACTAATGCTGCCAGTGTAGTTATTCCCGTAGTTAATCTAGCGGATGAACATTATGACTTAAATCTGGGATTTACCTTTGAAGGATTTAATAATTTCCTATGTAGCAAAGGGGATAAAAAGTTAGAGTGTCATTGTACTGGTTCAAACTGTAATAACACTATAGCTAATTATGATTCTTCAGACACTAACCAAGAGAAAATTAAAGAGTTTCAATGCCCTAAAGGTTAAATAGGAAAAGTAATATTAGAGCACATATAATACGATTTTTAATAAAGTATTTAAAATCAATAGAAGTATCTTTTAAGATACTTTTTATTTGATATATAATACTAAAACCTCCCAGTGATAATACAGTTGCTAAGATTATACGATAGATAAATATAGCTTTTATCGATTTTAATAAATTTAATCCTGTAGTAAGTTCTAATATTCCTGATATTAATGTTTTAAGATATACATTATCGATTGGTATAATAGATGATAGTATTATAAATAGTGCTAGGGTTCCAAGAATATTTAACATGATATTAATATTAGATTCGATAGAGCTACTCAGATTAAATTTATAATCTAATTGGAAATTATTAGATGTCTTTTTCTCGTTTGCTATATTAGTTATTATACTTGCTAATATATTTGCGATATAAAGATAGATTAATGTTGTTATATTGGTAAATGTTATAATAAATAGAGGATTGAAGAAGTAACATGTACACAATATCTTGGTAACATCTTCTTTTTCAATTATATTATTACTATATAGTGTTTTTAGATTTTTAGCATTTGTGGGACTTCCAGAGATTAAACTCATTATGAATACAAAGATTCCTTCTTTAGGTAATCTAAATGTGAAGGAATAGATTCTACCAAGATATTTAATAATTATATCTAATAAACCTGATGACATTATTAGATCATTGATAATGAATGTAGGGTATAATAGAGGAAATAAGGTCTTAGACCAAATATCTAATGCCATAATTCCTCCAAATATGACTTTTTCTCTATTTACGAAAAATAGTACACTGATTATAAATATTAATGTTTTTCTCATAATATTCCTTTTCTAATGTTATAATAAAATAAGGTGATGATATGGATAATAAAATATATGTACGTTTAAAAAAGATTATTAAAGAATATATATTACCGATACTAATAATAGTATTTTTTATATTTATTCTTACTATAAAGTTACCATGGAGTATTTATGCTCCTGGGGGATTAATCGATGTATCCGAACGTATTAATTCTGATAAGATTGGAAAGAACTATTTTTTAACCTATGTATCATTTATTGAAGGAACTATTCCTTCGCTTGCACTAGCATATATCTTACCTTCATGGGATATCGTAAGTAATGATGATATAAAGTTGGAAGATGAAGAGATAGCTGATGCTAATAGAAGAGATCGTATTTATTTAAAAGAATCAGTAAGTAATGCGATATATGTTTCATACACTAAAGCTGGTCTGACACCTAACGTTGTTAAATATCATGCATATGTAACATATGTCTATGAGAGTTCTAATACTGAACTTAAGGTTGGTGATGAGATACTAAGTTATGATGGTGCTGATTTTGTAAGTTTTGATCTTTTAAATGATTATATTAAAACTAAGAATATTGGGGATAAGGTAAGGGTTCGTGTTATTAGGGATGAAAAGACTAAGGAACTAGAAATTGAAGTTCGTGACATAAACGGAGAAGCTAAACTAGGTATAAGCCTTGCCATGGTTAATGAATATGAAAATACACCTGATCTTGAATATACAACTAAATCAAGTGAATCGGGATCATCTGGAGGTCTTATGATGACTTTAGCATTATATGATATCTTAACTGATGAAGATATCGCAAGAGGGCGTAAAATAAGTGGAACAGGTACGATATCATTAGATGGAACAGTCGGGGAGATAAGTGGAGTTAAATATAAATTAGCAGGTGCTGTTAAAAAGAAAGCAGATATCTTTATTGCTCCTAAAGATAATTATGAGGAAGCAATTAATTTAAAAAAAGAGAATAACTATAATATCGAGATTATTGAAGCAATCGATTTTAATCAAGTTATCAATGCCTTAAGAGAAAATTAACTTTTTCTCTTTTTTTTAAATAATTAATATTTTATAATATTATGTATAGGTGGTAATATGAAACGCAATGAAGTAAACAGAGAAGAATTATCTCCAATGATGCTCCAATATATGGAAGTAAAGGATCGTTATCAAGAAGAGCTTTTATTTTTTCGTTTAGGAGATTTCTATGAACTATTTTTTGAAGATGCTGATATAACATCAAGAGAATTAGAATTAACATTAACTGGTAAGAACGCTGGGTTAAAAGAACGAATTCAAATGTGTGGGGTTCCTCATCATTCTGCTAGAGTATATATCGAAAAGTTAGTAAGTAAAGGATATAAGGTAGCAATATGTGAGCAATTAGAAGATCCTAGATTTACTAAAGGAATGGTAAAAAGAGATGTTATTGAAGTTGTAACTAAGGGTACTATCGTTGATTTAGAATTCTTAAATGAGAATGACTTTAATTATATTGGAGGAATTCTTGACTATAATTATTGCTATTTATTAACATATGTTGATATATCAACTGGTGAAATTAATTCGATGAGAATTGAACATAATAAGAATTCCTTAATAAATCAAGTATTAAATCTTAATTTAAAAGAAGTGATATTAAAGAATACCTTTGATATTGAACTATTAAATATATTTAAGAATAATTATGGAGTTAATATATCAATAAGTGATGATGAACTAGAAGATGAATATAAATCCATCTATGAGGGAATTGACGATGAAATCGTTATCCATGGTATTAAACATGTTCTTTATTATCTACATATCAAAGAATTAAAAGATTTATCACATCTAGCTTGTGTAAGAATTGTTAAAAGTGATGATTATTTAGAGATGGATACGCATACGATAAGAAATCTTGAATTGATTGAAACATTAAGACTAAAAGAGAGAAGATATTCACTTATATGGCTTTTGGATAGAACCAAGACCGCTATGGGAGCAAGATGTTTAAAGTCTTGGTTGATGAATCCTTTAAAATCACGAGATGAGATTGAGAAACGCTATGATTATATCGATAATTTAAATAAGAATTTCTTACTTCGAGAGGAATTACGTAATGATTTATATGAGGTTTATGATTTAGAGAGATTATGTGGTAAGGTAATATGTGGGTCACTTAATGGTAGAGATGTCTTACAAATAAAGAATTCCTTAAGAGTACTTCCTGATATAAAACGAATTATTGAAGAACTTTCCTTTGATTTTGGGATCGAAGTTCATGACGAATTATATCAATTATTAGAAAGAGCAATATATGAAGAACCACCAATAACCGTAAAAGAAGGTTATCTAATTAAAGAAGGATATAACGAAGAATTAGATGAACTTAAAAGAATAAGAAGTGGTGGTAAAGAATTCATATCATCTATCGAAGAAGAGGAAAGAAAACGTACTGGTATTCAAAATCTTAAGGTCGGATTTAATAAGGTATTTGGTTATTATATTGAGGTTACTAAGAGTCAGATAGATAAGATTGATCCATCTCTTGGATGGGAAAGACGTCAAACTCTAACTGGTGCTGAGAGATTTATAACCCCTGAGTTAAAAGAAAAAGAAGCTTTAGTATTAAATGCTGAAGAAAGAATAATTGATTTGGAATATAAGTTATTTAATGATATTCGTAATATCTTAAGAGAAAATGTCTTTAAACTTAAAGATACAGCAATCATCCTAAGTGAGATAGATGTTTTATCTAGTCTATCAATCGTATCAGAGGAACATCATTTAGTAAGACCAACTTTAACTGATAAAAATATCGTTAAAGTCATAAATGGATCACATCCAGTAGTAGAAGTAGTAAGTGGTAATGCCTATATCAAAAATGATATTAAGATGGATGAAGAGACTTCAATTCTTTTGATTACTGGACCAAATATGAGTGGTAAATCCACTTATATGCGTCAGTTAGCAATAACTATTATTTTAGCCCAAATGGGCTCATTTGTTCCAGCCGATGAGGCAGTCTTACCAATATTTGATCATATCTATACAAGAATTGGAGCAAGCGATGATTTGGTAAGTGGTGAATCTACTTTTATGGTAGAGATGCTGGAAGCTAAGAATGCTTTAGTTAATGCCACCAAAAATTCTTTAGTATTGTTTGATGAATTGGGTAGAGGAACTGCTACCTATGATGGTATGAGTTTAGCTAAAGCAATACTTGAATATATCAGTAAGAATATTGGCTGTAAGACTTTATTTTCAACCCATTATCATGAATTAACGGATTTAGATCAAGAATTTGGGAATATTAAAAATGTTCATGTTGAAGCAGTTGAAGATAATGGTAATATAACATTCTTACACAAGGTATCCGATGGAGCAGTTGATAAATCGTATGGTATTCATGTTGCAAGGCTTGCTGGAATGCCAGAAGAACTATTAAAAAGAGCAACTGAGATACTAAGTGTTTATGAGAGTAATTCGACTGAACTAAAACAAGTACAAACTCAAATAGCATTTAATCTAGATGAACCACAGAATAATGAATTGAAGGAGTTTATAAAGAATATTGATGTCTTAAATACAACTCCATTAGATGCCATAAATATTTTATATAAGATAATTG
>CAMXBB010000060.1 GCA_947179265.1 uncultured Bacillota bacterium | reverse complement strand
ATATATATGTTATAATAAATACAAGAAAGTGGAGGAAATTATGAACATAGAAGTTAAAAACTTAAATAAATCGTTTGAAGATTTTAGTTTAAATAATATTTCTATAAAAGTTCCCAAAGGCAAAATAGTTGGTCTTATTGGTGAAAATGGCGCTGGGAAGACAACTCTAATAAAATGCATCTTAGATGTAATGCATAAAGATTCAGGGGAAGTTTTACTATTTGGTAAAGAATATAAAGGTATTTTAAAAGATGATATTGGATGTGTATTCGATGATTCATTTATGAATCAAACATTCAATATTAAAGATATTAATCTAATAATGAAAAATATCTATAGTAATTGGGACTCTAAAAAGTTTTTTAAATTTATGAAAGATTATAATATTCCTTTAAAAAAGGAGATAAAGAGATTATCAACAGGTATGAAAAAGAAGATTGAAATTGCTGTTGCTCTTTCGCATAATCCTAAATTACTTATATTAGATGAACCAACGAGTGGTTTAGATCCCATAATAAGAAGTGAAATCTTAGATATGTTTCAAGACTTCGTTGAAGATAAAGAGCATTCAGTTCTATTATCAACTCATATAACTAGCGATCTTGAACATATTGCTGATGATGTAATATTTATCTCTAAAGGGTCAATAATATTTGATAAGCCATTAAAGGAGATCAAAGAGAAATATGTCATGTTAGAATTATCTCATGACGAATTTGATAAGTTTGATAAAGATATCATTATAAGATATAAGAAAAATAGATTAGATTATCAAGTATTAATAGATAAGAAAGATATGAACAAGAAATATGATAAGTATATAAAGGGTATAACATCTTTAGATGATATCATGTTGCTATATATAAAAGGAGAGACATTATGAAAGGATTAATAATTAAAGACTTGTTATTCATAAAGAATACTTGGAAAAATATTGTTCTTATCTTTGTAGGTTCTCTATTATTATCGATTTCATTGGGTAACTATTTGCTTGCAGTTGTATGTGTTCCCGTGATGCTTTTAACATCAGGAATAAATACCTTCCAAACAGATGAATTTTATAATACGGATGCTTATACTCTTAGTTATCCATTATCAAGACGTCAAATAGTTACTAGTAAATATCTATTTACGCTTATTATGTTAGCTATATCAACTTATATTGGATGTGTAATCTATTTTGGTATATATGTAATTATCAATCCAGGATTTAATGGATTAAATACCTATATGTTAAGACAATTACTAATGTTAGAAATATCTGGTTTACTAGTTGATTCGATATTCTACCCTATCATATATAAATATGGATGTGAAAAAAGTAGATTCGTTCTAATGAGTATCGTAATACTTCTATTAGGTATAGGTTCAATATTAAGTGTCTATGTTAATTTTATAGATATTAAATTGATTGATTTTTCTAAGATAATTAATTTTATCGATAAATATGGTTTAATATCATTATCAATATTGGTAGTTGTATCAAGTATTATCTCATATCTATTATCATTGTTAAGTTATCGACATAAGGATTACTAAACCTTATGTTTTTATTTTTGTAAAAATTGATGTATACCTGAAAAAAGTTGATGAAATATATTACATTTTGTAGTAATATATAAAATAGGTGGTGAGTTTATTAATACTACGGGTTATTCATACCAATAATTAATAATAATCAATATGAAGCAATTCATGATGAATGATTATTATTAATAACTTATGAATATTACAGACAGTTTGGAAAGGTTGCTATAGTATTGTTTTGGAAAATAAGCTACAAATTAACAACAATGATTAAGCAAGATGACCACACCGTATGGAATGCCTCTGCAGGATGCATGTGTTCCCTCTAGTGATACATACATATATTACGGATATATGTACTAGCTCATAATAGAGAAATGTATAAAGAATTTTATTTTTTAATTTAGTATATGACGAAAAATGTCGAAATTTTTAAGTAGTGATCTTATTTTTATAAGAGTGAAAGCTATTAGGATTGATCTATTATTGAAGAATAATATGATTACCAAAATAGTGATAATCATATTATGATTTCTTTCCCCCATATAAAGGTTAATAAGAATCAACTTAATAGCTAGATTGAAAAGAAAAAAAGAACTAGAATAAGGTGAGCACCAATTTAGCACTTTACTTATAGTTCTTTTTTTGATTGCTTTAAATAATTATATAGATCTAAATATGCTTTATTATCGAAGCATTTTAATTGTTCATCAACACTCATTTCAGCAAATGTTCTATTATCACCCTTTGGTATGAAGATATAATCGAATTCATCTCCTCTACTTCCACGAGGAACATCAGCAATTGTTCCATAGCTACGTGATTCAAATACTACGGGTTCCATTCCTGGTTCCGCATAAGCTAAAGCTTCTACCCAGTAACACTCACGATTATCAATTCCATTCATTAAACGAATATATCCATCTCTTTTGATAGTTGGTTCAGTATACTTAGCTAATGCTCCTGGAAAACCATTTAATGCAGTGATAAAAAGACCTGAATCATTTTTTAATACTGGCATATTTAATTTTTCAGCTGCATATTTTGCTGATGCTGTTGCTACCAACTTACAATCTAGTTCTTGAATTTCTGGTGTTTCCATATCGCATTGAACGATTTCAACATCCATATCAGCAAATATCATCTGTGCTAGACTAACCTTACCTTTATTTCCAGTTACATAATTAATTTTCATGACACTCATATCCCTTCAATTCAACTGCTTTATATTCTCCGTAGTTTATTGGTATCTTCTTATATCTTTTAAAGAAAGAATCTTGATCTAATATATCACCAAACTTTTCATCAACTTGCTTTAAATCAATAGTTGTATAATCATATTTTATCGTTAATACATAATAATCTTCATTACGATCAGTAAACACTGTAATTCCATCAATTTCATTATATATTTTTAAAATACTAGATAACATATCGTCTTTTTGATTTTCCGTTACTGTTTGATACACTATTGATAAAAGATAATCATCTTCCACAGTTAGATAAGCTTTAGTTTTATAAGGTATTTCTCTTCCATCGATTTTATCATAACCCTCTATTGTACAAACAATATTTCCTTGATAAGTTGGTAAATCTTCAAAAACATCTTCTTTCTTATTAAATACTAATACTGCTAATATGATTAATATCACAAGAGCAACTCCAATAATGATTATCCTCTTTTTCATATTACCTCTCTTATTCTATCTAGTAAGCTATTTAGTTCTTCAGTTGTTTCATCTAATAACTCTAATCGGAAATTATTAATACCTAAATCCTTATACATAGAAGCCTTTTCTATTTTATCACATTTAGTAGCATTCATAATATGCGTTAAATGATTTACTGGTTCATTTATTATTCTATAGCGAGCATTATTACGATCAACTAAGTAATATGCCTTATCATTAGAACATACATGACATATCTTATCTTTATTAACTAAAAGATTTAACATGCAATATTTGGTAATCATAAGTTCATATGTTCCATAGATGATTATCTCCATATTCTTTTTATTATTATAATGATTCATAATATTAGCTATTTCTAAATCATCTAATTCTATTGATAATGTTAAACGATCTAAATATTTACTCATTTCATCAATCGTATGGTGATTAGTAACATTTAAGAAATAATCACCTACTCCTGATCTGATTCTATTTAATGAGCCCAACTCTGTTACTAGAGATTTGAATGTATTAGTATCCTTAACTCGATTAGTTCGATATAACACGTTTTCATTATCTTTATACTTTTCATATAACTTAATATCAGGAACATATATGATATCAATATTATTAGCTAATGACCACTTTAATTGCTCTTCATTGCGCACTAAGACATTAATTCGCACTTTTTCATCATAATCATTATCTTCAGTTTCAATGTTGATATCTCTATACTTTTCAACATTTATCTTACATCTTTCATAATTTAATTCTTCAACTGCTAATCTTCTTATTTCATTGATATCTTTAATATTGATAAATATATCATCATCCATATCAATAGTGATATTACCTACTTTATAAGGTGTTCCACCAAGTTTAGATAATTGAGCAACTATTTTTTCTTCACTTATTGGTGATGATAATGCGCTTTCTACTTTACCAAAGCTTACTGTTACATAATTCTTACCATCATCAATTGTTAAAATCATCTCTTCATTCTTATGAGCTATTAGATTTATATTTATAGGAATTCTCTTTTGTTCAATACTAAGATATTTATCTCTAACTTTAACATCTAATGTTTTAGATACCTCTTCATCTCTTTTAATATTAAAACGATTATCAAGAAGAATAATATCTCCTGATACTGCCTCATTTATCAAGCGTTCCTTCTTATCGTAGATAAAATTTGCTATCATTCCTTCATTTGATGTGTTAAAACGCACTCCATCTCCTTGATTGATATCATTATCTAACTTTACCCAAACATATTTAGAATTAACATCGATTACCTTACCTAAATGAACACCTAGATGATTACTAGTTTTAATGTTCATAAGTTCGGAAGTTTCAACATTATTTATAAAACCTTTAGTATACTTACGATTAAATATTACCATTAAATCATTTAAAATATCTTGATTTACTTCAAGCTTTTCACCACGATAATATTTATTCAAAAGGTCACGGTATAATCTTGTTACACAACCAACATATTCTGGACTTTTCATCCTTCCCTCAATCTTTAAGGAATAGATTGATGATTTTAAGATTCGCTCAAAGTCTTCACTACTATTAAGTTCCTTAGGAGATAAAAGATATTCACCATCTGTCTTTATTTCAGTATCTCCACAAATAAGTTTATATGGAAGGCGACACATCTGTGCACATTCACCACGATTACCACTTCGATTTAAAATACATGAAGAAAATAGACATTGTCCCGAATAAGCTACACATATTGCTCCATGGATAAAGGCTTCTTTCTCTAAAGGAGTATCGATATTATCGATTTCATCTACACTAAGCTCACGTGCAAGAACTACTCTCTTAACACCTAAATCTTTAAAAAACTCGAAAGTATCTTGATTTGTATTATGAACTTGGGTAGAAGCATGAATTTCAAGGCCAGGTATAATTTTTCTAACATATGATATAAGCCCGATATCTTGCATGATAACTGCATCTACACCATTTTCATATAAAAATTTAACATACTCTACGGACTCATCAAATTCACTTTCATGGATCAAAGTATTAACTGTAACATATAGTTTTACACCATATAAATGACATAATTTAATTGCTTCCACCATTTCTTCATCAGAAAAGTTATTTGCAAAAGCTCGTGCTCCAAATTTCTTTCCACCAACATAGATAGCATCTGCTCCTGAATGAATTGCAACAGTTAAACATTCCATATTACCTGCTGGTACTAAAAGTTCTTTCATAATTCACCTCCTAGAGAAAAAAAACTGTAGTTATCTACAGTTAATTAAATTTTACTAATTTATGTGCAAAACGATATCCATTGATAGATATAAATCTACCTACAGGACCTGGAAGGCTTACAAATGTTGCCATAGAAGTCCATCTAATCTTTTTATATAGTTTTGGATTACCTTTTTTTACATCTTCCCATAATTGTTTATATTGTTTTTCTCCCTCTTCATTAAAAGCTAGTCTAGAGAAAACAATACCTAAAGTCATAAGGAATGCACATTCCCTTTGCATTAACTTTCTTAACTTCTTATCTTTAATTTCATCTAAATCATATTTATTACATACTTCTCTTGATACCAATACTTGATGAGAGCTTCTTTTAATAAGTTGTGGTTCTTGTATAGATTGATCTGCTCTACCAATAAAATATCTATAGAAATCTAAATCTAAATAATAGATTGTTTCGGTATTTGGCATAGGCCAGTAGATAAATAGATTATCCTCATAGAATACATGTTTAGGTAAGTTAATCTTACTCTTATCTAGTACACTCTTCTTATACATTAATGAATGAAGTGAAGGATATTGAGTTAATTTAAACTTACCTATTTCACTCCAAGTAATCTCCTTATCATCTTTAAATACGTTTTTAAAAGATATAGTTTGATCTTTTCTTCCATCTACATAAGAATAAACATAATTCATAACAATTAGATCAGAATCAATATTTTTAATCTTTCGAAGTAATGTCTTATATGCTTTCTTATCTACCCAGTCATCACTGTCTACTACCTTAAAATATTTACCAGTAGCATGTTTAAGTCCAGTATTGATACCTTCACCATGTCCACCATTTTTTTGATGAATAGCTTTTACAATTGTCGGATATTTCTTTTGGTAATCATCAGCTATTTTACCTGTATTATCACTAGATCCATCATCTATGATAATAATCTCTACATCTTCTTTTCCAATAAGTAGAGTTTCAATGCAATGTTCCATATAATCTTGGGAATTATAACAAGGAACTACAAACGAAATGTACTTCATAATTTACCTCACTAAAATTTATTAAAATAATTATATCATTTATTAAATAATTATGCTAGAATATAAAACATAAATTTGAACAGGAGGTGCAAATATGTTTGGAGCAAAACCATGGGATACTGCAAGAGAGGTTTTAAATAATCCAACTATACCTAGATTTTACTTCAAAGGATTAGGTCTTGAAGATAGTGATTTTATCACTCTAAGAGATTTAATCGAATTAGAGAAAAAAGAAGTATATGCTAAATTATTAAGATTAAGGGATATATCTAACTCTATGATTGATAAAGATAGTTATATTGATGGTGTTCAATATAGTGAGGATGGAGAACCTAGATTAAATCTATTATTAAGCTATATGTCTGAAAATGACTTTAAGGTTTCAAAATATACCAAAGTAGGTAAGTCTTCATATCCAAGTTATTCAATAAATGAGGATGTCCTAAACTATCTTTTAGAAAATAAAAATCTAAAATCAAAATTAGATATGATGCTAGTAAGTGATTACTTGGAAGAATTAACAGCATTTAAAGAAGCATTAACAGATGGTACTTTTTATGCAAATTATCAATTAAAAGATACTTCTGGAACTTTCGATATCTCTGTAGAGCATGATGGATATCATGTTGAAGAGGTAAGAGATTCAATCATAATCCCTGATGACTTCGGTAAAGTTGTGGCTTCTAGAGAATATTCTGGTGGATATAGACTATGGTACACATTCCGTTGCTCTAATGGTGGAGCAGAATATAGTACAAATATCGATAAAACTGGTAACATCCGTAATGCTGATAGTGTATTATATCTACATAAAAAACTATTACCAGAAATAGTTCAAGCAAAATTAAAATAAAAAGATTTAGAATTATCTAAATCTTTTTTTATCGTGTTATTTCTTTTCCTTCGATTTCAACATTAGTATTCAAATAACCTGATTTGATACCAATTTCAACCTCTTCGGCTTTATTAGAATAATTACTAACTGTTATCTTAACTATTCTAACATCATGAGATCCAATAGAAGGATATATACGATCGACTTTCACTTCTACTTTATCATCTGCTTTATAAAATAATTTATAGATACTTTCAAAATTATTATTACTTATAATAAACATATTGAATGTCTTAGTTTCATTTTTCTCAACTGTTAATTTATTATCAATTAATGCCTCACTTTGAATCTCATTATCAACAATACTTAATGCAAGTTTGGTATTATTAGTAGATTCATCGATATAATATGAAAATGATATCGATGCTAAGCCAGCTACTACCGTTAACATAACGATAATACTAAAATATAAATTACGTGGTTTATTAAAGAATTTTAATAATTTCATCATTTTCACACTACTCTCTAAATACATTATAACATAAGTTTTAAGATTTAAGA
>CAMXBB010000059.1 GCA_947179265.1 uncultured Bacillota bacterium | reverse complement strand
GAAAATAATATTGCTTCAAAGAAGGAAATTCCCCAAAAATATTCATGCGAATTTGGTTATATTAATGGGTATTTAAATTGTGAACCATTTGTATTAGATTCAAATCTTAAAGAAATTCCATTCGTAGAATCAGAATACTTAGTAGAAAATGCTGAAGGTTATCTTGAGTATGCCATGTTTGATGGGAAAATCTTTGCTACAATTGATGGCCTTAATTGGTATAATGACAAAGATAAAATTGTTATAAAAGATTTACCTTGGTATACTAATCTTCAATCAGTAATTGAGAAGAAAGATACAGTTTATATTCTAATAAGAGATTCTCATGATATAGATAAAGATGATAAATATTATGTAGCAGATTTTAAGAAAAACTCATTTGAAGACTTAGAAATAGATAATTACCAGTTTGAATTTAGTGGAGATGATTATTTTGTCTTTTCATCTAATAGTAAAATATTGATATACAATGTGATTACAAAAGAAAAGAAAATTATAGATACCCTAGAAATTGTTTCTAATGGTATTTATGCAGGTACAGCAGGAGATAACCATCTGTATTTTATTGATTATCAGTTAAATAGACTTGTTGTCATAAATCTTAATAATGATAAAGTATCATCTATAGACTTAGACAAGAATATATTTAGTAGCATTGGGGGAATCTCTTATAAAGATGGAATTCTCTATTTTGATAATACAAAATATGAAGATAGTACAGAATACATTGAATTAATATCACTAGATATAAATAAGATTATATTGGAAGAAAAAACAATTTATGACTTTGTAAAAGAAGATAGAAAAGCAATGGAAGAACGAATAAAGAAGCTAAATGTTGATTATGATATTGATGTAAAAATAAAGAACGAAGTTATAACAACATTAGATGGTTATTCAATTGTTACTGAAACTAGAAATGATTTTATTAATCGCAAATTAAGCTGTATAGAAGATGTTCTTGCTAAATTTCCAAAGCATTTTTTTAAAACATTAAATTATGGAAATCAAAAAGGATTAACTTTTTATATAGGTAATGATATAAAAAGTGGAAATAATCATTTTTATACTTTAACTTCATCTTCTAATAATACATATTCAATTGTTTTAGCGGAGAGTTATGATTTAGATGGAATATATAATTCTATAATGTCGATACTAGAATATGATCAAGAAAATAAGAAAAAAGAGTTTTTTAAAGATTGGAACAAATATAATCCAAATGACTTTAGTTATAGTCATAGAAACTATGATTATTTAATGGTTGAAGCTCTAAACAAAGGGATTTTTGAATCAGCATACTTTATTAATATAGAATCTGAAAGTGATGCCTCACAAGATCGCCAAGACATATTCGCTGCTATGAACAATGGAATTTATATAGATACTGATTATGATTATCGAAAATATCCGAATATTTATAAAAAAATGAAGTATCTTAGAGATGAAATCATTAGAGCGTATCCTGAATTAAAAGATAGCAAAGCCCTAGAACTAAAATAAAAAAGCTAATTACTTAGCTTGATATTTAGAAGCAATATATTCTTGCTTCTTTTTTTTATATTCATCAGTATTTATTATAGTTAATTCTTCATCAGTTAATTTTTCAATACGATAATTTTGATGATATAACATTTTTTCTTCATCTGTTAATTCTTTTAATAAATCACTGGCTTCTCTTGCAAATGTTTTACCTTCTTGAAATAGGGGACGATAGATAACCATATCATCAAGTGTAATAGTATTATCACCAGTATAAGTTATATTACATGCAACTATTTCATAGATATTTTTTTCGATTAGATTAGTTCCTTTAAAATGCTTATATAATTCTCCAACTTTCATAGTATCACCTTGATTAAATTTTATCATAGAAAAAGTATCTTTACGATACTTATTTCTTTGTAATCTTACTTACCATTTCAGGAATATTTTCTTTTCCAAAGGCAGATAATACTTCAATTGGAACAGCAAATATAATCGTATTAGATTGGTCTGATGATAAGTCATTTAATGTTTCTAAAGTTCTAAGATGTAATGCTCCTGGAGAAGAACTCATGATTCTTGCAGCTTCAGCTAAGTTATCAGCAGCTTCTTTTTCACCCATTGCTTTAGTGATAACAGCAATTTTTTCTCTTTCAGCTTCAGCAGCTCTAGCAAGAACTCTTTGCATCTCAGCAGGTAGTTTAATGTCTTTTAATTCAACGTTTTCAACCTTAATTCCCCATGGATCTGTAGCTTCATCAATAATATTACAAATCTCAGTAGAAATCTTTTCACGTTCAGTTAATAATTCATCTAAAGATACGGTACCAACTGTATTACGCATAGTTGTTTGTGCAAGTTGTGATACTGCATAGTAGAAGTTTTCAACTGCTATTAAAGCTTTAGATGCATCAAATACCTTATAGTATATAACAGCATTAATTCTAATAGATACATTATCTTTAGTGATAGCATCTTGCTCAGGAACGTCAACAGCTTTAGTTCTTATATCAATTTTTCTAAATGATTGAATGATAGGTAATACAATATTCCATCCTGGTTTCATAATTTTCTTGAATTTACCATATTGAAATAATATACCTCTTTCATATTCATTTATTTGTTTTATTGAACCTAATAAAACACAAATAACGATGATGATAATAAATACAAATAATCCTTCCATTATATAACTCCTTTCACTATTATTGTATACTTATCCAATGTATAATTCAACTAATATTGACTTTTATTATTCCTTAAAGTACTATTAATTTGTAATAAGTTTTTAAATGGGTGATATATGTGAAAATAATAAATGACTTTAAAGAATATGAAATATTAGATATGGCCAGTGGATTAAAGTTGGAAAGATGGAATGAAGTAATTTTATCAAGACCAGATCCACAAATAATATGGACCGAAAAATCAAGAGAAAGTCTTTGGGATAGTGCTGATGCTAAATATCGAAGGAGTTCTTCTGGAGGAGGGGAGTGGCATATCTATAATAAGAGTATGCCGACTAGTTGGACAATCAAATGGCAAGATTTAACATTCAATCTAAAGTTAATGGGATTTAAACATACAGGATTGTTTCCAGAACAAGCTTATAATTGGAATATCATTAGAGAAAAGATAAAAAATGCTGGTAGAGAAGTAAAGGTGCTAAATCTATTTGCATACACTGGGGGAGCTAGTGTAGCCGCCTTATCTGCTGGAGCAAGTGTTGTTCATGTCGATTCATCACGTGGTATGGTCGATTGGGCGAAGGAAAATGTTCATTCGTCTAATTTGGAGTCAAGACCTATTAGGTTTATTGTTGACGATGTTGTTAAATTTGTTGAACGTGAGATAAGAAGGGGAAATAAATATGATATGATTATCATGGATCCCCCATCATTTGGTAGAGGAGCTAATAAAGAGATATGGAATATCGAAACTGACCTTTTTAATCTAGTAAAATTATGTACTGAATTACTTAGTGATGATCCATTAATGTTTCTAATTAATTCATATACTACAGGTCTTTCGATGAATGTCTTAGCAGATATCTTAAAGATGACCGTAAATAAGGAATATAAAGGGTATATATGTAGTGATGAAGTTGGTATTCCAATGAAAAACAGTGATTTGATATTACCTTGTGGAATATTTGCTAGATGGGAAAAAGATAAATATGAAGATTAAATTATTTCCAAATAAGAATAGTGATTCACTTTTTATAGCAGACATTTTAAAAAGTGAACTTAAAAGTAATGGCTTTGAGATTGTAGATGAGAATCCAGACTTAGCTGTAGCAATTGGTGGAGATGGATCATTTCTACACATGGTTGCTGAAAACGATTTTAATACTGATATTAATTATATTGGTGTTAACAATGGTACATTGGGTTTCTTACAAGAGATTAAACCAACTGAACTAAGTAGTTTTATTGATAATTTGAAACATGATAAATATCGTATAGAGAAGGTAAGTTTTGAAAATATTAAAGTAGTTACAAAGGATGAAGTATACTATTTCAAATGTTTAAATGAAGCTGTAGTAAGAGATATGAATTTATCAACAGTATATCTAGATGTTACGATAAATAATACTTATTTAGAGAAATTTGTTGGTGATGGTCTTTTAATAGCTACTCAAGTTGGATCAACAGCTTACAATAAGAATTTAGGTGCCGCAATAATATATGATGGAATTCATTCTTTGCAATTAACTCCAATAGCACCAATAAATAATAATGTGTATCATACAATAATCAATTCTATATTAATTCCTCAAAATCGTAAAATAAAATTAACTCCATCTAATAGAACAACCGATATTCTTTTATTAGTAGATGGAGTAAATCATTCATTTAGAAATGTATTATATGTTGAAATAGAAAATAGTACTGATCTATTGAATTGTATAAGAATGAACGATTATGATTATACAAACATTATAAATGATAAATTTTTACATTAGAAAAGATGATATGTTTTCATATCATCTTTTTTAATCTTCCAAATCATCGTTTTGATTTATTAATTTTTCCAAATCCTCATCAGATATTTCTAGGTAGTTTAGAAGTTCATCTTTGCTATCATCAGTTTCTATTATTTCTTCTAATTCTTTAGCAGTTGCATCAAGAACTTCTTTGATTTCATTTGAATCATAGCTAGTCTCTTGGACTTTTTCAGTACCTTCATTATCGTCTTCATCTAATTCTAGATTATCTAAATAGATAAAGTCATCATCACTATCAGTCTCAACAGTTATAACGGTTTCTTCTGATGGAGTATCATCAGTTTCTTCATCATCATCGTCAATTACTATTTCTATATCATCAAATTCAATATCTTCGTTATCGTTAGTTTTATCAGTTTCTTCAATTTCTTCAGACTTATCTAAATCTTCAGATTCGATTGGTTCTTCAATGATGTCTTCAGTAACATCTTCTTCAGTAGCTGTCTCATCATCGTTATCATCATTTTCTTCTTCATAGATTTCATCATCAGTTGTTTCATCTAATGAAATAGTTTCTAAATCATCAAGTCCAACTGGATTATCTAAGACATCTTCGATACCATCCATGTTTATTTCTGAATAATCATCAGCTAAGACGTCATCGTAGTTACTATCGATTGTTATATGTGTTGGTTCGTTTGCTTTTGATACTATAGGAATATCTGTAGTATCAAAAGTATCAACTGTTTTTTTTACTTCAGTATTTGTTGCTTCTGAGTCATCATCTTTTTCTTCGTAACATTCACATAAGTAATCTCTATGTGCATTAGAATAATTGATTATCTTACCTAATTCAGTAGAGTAGTAATCATAGGCATCTACTATTTGTTGATAACAATATTCCAAAACTTTTTTCTCGGCATATAATTTAACTAACTTTGTTTTTACGCTTTCAGCTTTTTGAACTAAACTATTCATTGCTATTTGATCTTTTAAAATCTTTTTCTTTCTTTCATCGATCTTAGCAGAGATTTCACGATTAGCTGCTATTAGGATACTTGATAATTCATCATCTTTAAATTTTTCAACTAGATGATTATAATCGTTTTCGAATCCAACGATATCAGCATTCATTTTATTTATTTTAGCTTCTGCTTTAGCAAAATCATTTTTGTATGTATTAGCTTTTTCTCTTTCGCTCTCGATTAGTTCAGTGTTTCTATTAAGCTTTTCTTCGTATTCACGACCTATAGTTTGTAAATTATTAATGATACTTTGAAGACGCTCATTCGTTTCGTTTATTATATTATCCATATAGATACCTCTCTATTCTCTATGTTAAATTATAACAAAGATGAATTTCTTTGTAAATAGAAATCTTATAATATAAATATAGTAATTAGAGAGGAAAATAGTGCTAAAAAAAATGTAATGTTTTGGTGTAAAATTTGTATAAAAAAATAAATTTGTAAAAAAAGTATTGACAATCATATTATTAAAATGTATACTTAAATCACTTAGTAGGGAAAACTACTGAGCAACTGATTAAATATAAAAGAACGTTCTATCCAAACAGAGTGTTCATTATATCAAATCTTTTATTGTATTAATACTCTATATTATAATGGCTAATATTGTCATATCATTAATATAGATGTTAATTAATACATGATTAGTTCAGTATTGTGTATGTTATTCGTTGGATGGGATGTTCGACACTAACGTATGCGCTTGCCTAGATGCCTATTATTGGTCTTATCAGTACTAAGTTTGTGCGCACAAGAGAAAGGAAACTCAATTTATATGGTAAGCAACTGTGGCTGTTAAACTGACATTTAACGGCGGTGGTTGATCTCAAAAACTAGGGAATATATAGTTGTCAGCTATATATTTTTTTTGTGCAAAAATATTGTACTATACATTGGTTCTTTGATATAATTGAGTAAAGAATAAGCAAAAGAAAGCATGTTGGTGGGATATTGTGAAAAAATATGGTTATGGTATCTTCTTTTTGATATTAGGTTTATTTTTCTTTGATATGCATGTATATGCTGATAGTGCAGCATGTGATTACAAAACCAAAGCAAGATTAATAAAAAGTGCCGCTAATATAACTGCTAAAACTGAAGTGGCAAAAGTTAATGGAGAAGATGTAATAAATATTACGGTATATAATTTAACTGATGAGTTTTATATCGTAGTTAAACCTGAAGGAAGTTACTATGGAATGAAGGATAGTTTTATGATTTATCCTTCAATGACTAAGGATCAGTCTTATACTTTTACAATTGATAAAAATGATTCTATTATAAAATATAAATTTAGTGTTAGAACTAATGTTGCAGGATGTACTGATAATATAAGTGTTTTTACTTTGATAAAGCCAAAGAAGAATAAACACTATAATATGAGCTATTGCAAGTATAAAGAAGTTGCTGATTATTTCTATTGCCAAGAATGGGTGGACCGTGATTTTGGTTTAACTGATAATGAGATTCAAGCAAAAATCGAAAAGAAAAGAGATAGTCTTACAACAACTACAACAGCTTATTGTCCATCATGTGAACTAGAAGAGAAACAAACAGAACGTGAAAAGAAGATATTTGAAATAAAGAAATATCTTATTGCTGGATTGTCAGTAGGAATTATTATTGATTTGATTGTAATAGCAGTATTATTGCGAGATCTTAAGAGAAGAGGTCTTTAATGAAACCGGTTAAGAAAAAAGATAAAGCAAAGATTAATCGATTATTAAAAAAAGAATATTTGCCTATTTCGATAGCTATATTGTTACTTATTGTAATGCTACTTATATTATTTGTGGTTTTATTTTATAACGATGATAAAGGATTAATTTTACCAGATGCTCCATCAGAAGAAAGATTGAGTTTAGAAATATACGATTTTGAGAGTGCTAAATATGATCCTAATGACTTAACTAAAAAAGAAATTCAAGATACCAAAGTGGAATATAAATTTGTAAGTGATTATTATAAAGAAGGTATAATATTATCTAATACTACTGTCGATTATATTGATAATAATTTTGTTATATATAGTGGACCATTTAGTGATACTCCATATATTTCAATTGTTGATACTAAAGGAAAACTTAAATGGATTAGTAAGTTAGATAAAAGTGGATATGATGTTCTTAGAATTAAAAAAATCGAAAAAGTAAATGATGATTATTATATATTTGCTGTTGGAACAACTAATAGTTTGAATGATAATATGGTAATAAAGATTAATTCTAAGGGGAATGTTTTAAAAAAAGAGGTTATTGAAAAAGGAACTAAAAATTCGTTGAGTAGTGAAGTAAAAGTTGATGAAGGATTTGCTTTTACAACAGATGGTGATGATGGATTAAAAATTTATGTTATATCAAAAGAACTTAAGCTTATAAATGATGTTTATAGTTTAAATGATGATAAGAATAATATTTTTCATACTTATAATCCCTATGTAGTAT
>CAMXBB010000058.1 GCA_947179265.1 uncultured Bacillota bacterium | reverse complement strand
TAATTATATTATTACCAATCTATTATCAGATAGAACAAATTATACTGATGTTCAAAGTGAATATTTGAATAAAAAAGGAATATATCATATTTTTCTTGATAAATTTAGTGAACTACTAGAAAATGCTAATAATTATGATGGAATGATATACGATTTAACAGCTTTAAAATCCATTCCTAATAACTGGATCTTTGCTTTTGATTCTATTAATGATACTTATAGTTGGTTATCAAAGAAGAATAAGATGTTACCAAATGACTTTGTTAGAAAAGTAATTAATTTCTATGATGAAAAAGTATATGATGATTCATTACGTGAAATTAATTATTTGACGGAAAAATTAATGGAAATTAAAGAAGGTAAAAATGTTATCGATATATTTATATGTAGTAGGGATGAATTAAAATTTTTTGAAAATAATTATTTCTTTAAGCTACTTATTAAAAATATTTCTGCAAATTATAGATTATATTTGATTGATAAAGATAGATTAATCGAACATGATAGAGAATTGATGTCTAAATTAACAGATGGTATAGCAATTTATAATGATTGTATCTATAGAGATACCTATGATGATGAATTCTCATTAGGTTATGTTGATTGTAATGCTACTACGATTGAAGAATACAATAAGTATTTTGATTATCTTATAGATAAATATGGAATGGAAATAAAGGGGGAGAGTGATTTAAATGAATTTTAAAGATAAAGTTGTATTAGTAACTGGCTCTTCTCGAGGAATAGGAAGAAGTATTGCTGTTAAGTTTGCCAAAGAGGGAGCTTCAGTAATAATAAACTATAGAAGTAATGAAAGTGAAGCTAAAGCAATAACTGAAATCATTTCTAGTTATAGTGGTAATTGTATGTGTATTCAAGCAGATGTTTCTAAGGAAAGAGATGTTAAAATGATGATTGATACAATTATTGAAAAGTATGGACATATTGATATCCTTGTAAATAATGCTGGAATAGCAATTGATAATGATTTTCAAAATCGTCATGTAAAAGATTGGCAAGAGACGCTTAATACTAATTTAATAGGAGTATTCTTAACATCTAAGTATGCAGGGAAACATATGTTAGAACGTCAATATGGTAAGATAATTAATATATCTTCTACTAATGGAATCGATACCATTTATCCTTATAGTATCGATTATGATGCTTCTAAAGCTGGACTTATAAATATGACTAAGAACTTAGCAATTGAATTTGCCCCTTTTATTAATGTTAATGCTGTGGCACCTGGATGGGTAGATACAGGAATGAATGATGATTTATCTAAGAGTTATTTAAAGTCAGAAATGGAGAAGACTTTATTAAAGAGATTTGCTGAACCAGAAGAGATTGCAAATGTAGTATTATTTTTAGCATCTGATATGGCTCGTTATATTGATGGAGAAACGATAAGAGTTGACGGTGGATTAAAGATGGGATAATAAACTCCCTACACTATTTAATTATGTTAATTTTATGATAAAATATAAATATAATAAAAATTTAAAACATTCAGTTATTTAGAACTGGGCCCTAAGGATAGGTATGATCTAATCATACCTATCTTTTTATTTAAAGGAGGATTAATCTATGAAAAAAGTTATTCTTATTGATGGTCATAATCTTTTATTTAGAATGTATTATGGAATACCATCACCAATAAAGAATTCAAAAGGTAAAGATATTAGAGGTTTAATAGGATTTATTGGGAGTTTAAAGAAAATAATTGATGAATTTAAAACTGATTCAATGGTTGTAATTTTTGATAGCGAAACAAGTAAAGTTGATAATTTAAAAATAGATAACGAATATAAGTCCAATAGAATTGATTACAATAATATAGCTGATGAAGATAATCCCTTTTCGCAATTATCTATGATAAAAAAGGCTTTAGATTATTTAAATATTAATCATACAGAAGTGGAAAACTATGAAGCTGATGATTATATAGCTTCTATAGTATCTAATATAATAGGTTATGAGTATATAATTGTATCTACAGATTCAGACTTTATACAACTAATCAATAGAAATACTTATCTTTATGTTCCAAGAGGTAAGAAGAGTGTCTTATATGATGAAGCAGAAGTTATAAAGAAATATAACATATCATCAGATAAATATACACTTTTTAAAGCATTAGTTGGTGATAAGAGTGATAATATAAAGGAAATTAAAGGAATAGGTACTATTACTGCATCTAAAATATTAAGCTATAATTCTATGCAAGATTATGTACTTTCTAATCCTAATTCTAAATATTCAAAAGCTTTAATAACGGATAATATAATAATAAAAAAGAATATTCAGTTAATAACGATGAATAAAGAATTAGATACTTCTAAAATAGTTTTTAATAATCTATCAGATACAATTATAAATTATAAGACATACGAAATAATTGAAGAAATTGGTGAAAGATAAACCTCAATTTCTTTTTGGTGTGTAAAAAGTGTCAAATAACATAGGTAAGTATTCGACAAGATATGACAAAAGTGTTGAGTTCAATTTGGAAATAATATATAATTTAATTATAGTAAGGTAGTATAGGTAGTGAAGACTGTTATTGGATTTTTCTACATTTCCTCTTTACTATGATGAAAGAAAATTTTAAAGGAGGATTTTTTATGAAAAGTGAAGAAAAAAGAAGAAAGGATAATCGTAAATTACTTGTAGCGCTTGCAGTACTTCTAGTAGGTATCGGAGTAGGTTATGCTGCACTTAGTACCAATTATATTTTTAATGGTATTGTTAATGTTAAATCAAATCAATGGGAGATTAAGAAACCAGATGAAGAAGATATAGTAGTAGAACCAGATGACGATCCAAAACCACCAAAACCAACAATAGAAGATGGTCCAAATGGAGAAATAATTATTAATTATACAGTTGATTTAGAACTTCCTGGTGATTATTATTCTTTTATAGTTCCAATTGAAAATGCTGGAAGTATTGATGCCGTATTGGCTAGTGTTACTCATTCAGATACAAAAAAATTATCTGCAAGACAAGCTGAATTCTTAGATTATGAAATTGTAGAAGTAAAGGGCGAAGGCAATGATGAAGAAAAAATTCAATTAACTAATCAAAAGATTGCTGCTGGAGAAACAATGTATGTTAGAGTAACAGTTACATACAAGGAAGATCAAGACAAGCTTCCAACTGAAGCAGAAGCTACTGCTGGTATTACTAAAAATATTCAATTACAAACAGTATTGACTTTCCAACAAGATAAATAAAAAAATATATTGTACAGGATTAATTCTTGTACAGTAAATCTATTCTATTTTGAAATATTTAAAATGGAATAGATTTACTTCAAAAAATAAATAGGAGCATACAGAGATGAATGAAGTAAAGAATAGAAAGAAAACTTTAAGTATTTGCATGTTAGCTTATTTGGTAATTTATATAGTATTCTATCTAACAGTACTTATAAATCACTATCTAAAATATGCAGAAACGATTACTGCAGCAAATCTTATAGTAGTAACCTTTATTGCTTCAGTAGCATTAGGTTATCATAAAGATAAGCTTACTTACTTAAAGAAGAATGTGCTTAGATTAGTAATAATTCAAGTATTATTCTATTTTGGCTTATTGTATATATCAGGATTTGCATTTGGTTTTTTGAAAAATGCCTATTCATTAAGTCCTTTGATGATAATTAATAATATACTTGCTCCAGTATTTGTTGTTATTGCATCAGAAATATTTAGATATATTATAATAAGTAATAATAGAGAAAAGGAATCAACTAATAAAGCAATTATTATTTTGTTAACATTTGTTTTAATTCTAATAGATATATCATCAAAAATAAGATTGGATATGTTTACATCAGGAATAAGAGTTTTTAGAATAGTAACGTCCGTTTTCTTACCATCAATTGCTAAAAACTTAATGTTAACATATTTAACATATCATGTTGGATATAGAGCATCATTGATTTATCGATTGGTATTAGATTTATACGTATATTTAGTTCCGATATTCCCAGATTTAGGAGAATATGTTACATCAATGCTTGGATTGGTATTACCATTCTTAGTATATCAATATTCTTCTAGAGAAATAAGAGAGTATACTAATGGAGCAGACTATAAATATAATGTTAATACTTTCAGACCAACTGATTTGATATTAGTTGGAGTAACAGCAATATTGATTTGCTTAATATCTGGAGTTTTCCCATTATATCTATTAGGTATAGCGACTGGATCAATGCATCCAGAGATAAAAGTTGGAGATGCAGTATTAGTCAATAAGGTTAAAAGTGATGATGAAATAAATAAAGGTGATGTTATTGTATATGAACATAATGGATTAAATATTGTTCATAGAGTAACATCTAAGGAAAAGAATAATGAAGGCAAAATCATTTATCGTACTAAAGGTGATGCTAACAATGGTGATGATGGATTAAATATTACCTTAGATGAGATAAATGGAAAAGTAATAGTTAAAGTGCCATTTATTGGATATCCGTCAGTATGGATATCGGAAATATTGAAATAATTTTTAGAAAGGGTGAATAAAATGAAAGATAATATAAGAGCGATAGTGTTAATAAGTATGGTTTTATTAATGATAGCAGCATTTTGTTCCCTAATAAATAATAGTTATATGTTAACTGTTATTTTATCGTTTATTATAGCAGCAATAGCAGCAGGTTGTTTAATAATGCATTTTGCAAGTCCTAAGTCAGATGTTGATTTGTATTATGATTTCTTAAAAAAGATAAAAAAAGCATTTTTATCAATCATTGTATCTAGTGAAAAAATACCTGATATAAAAGGAAAAACAATCGTATATGTAAGTACTATTGATGATTTAGTAGATATTTCAGAAAAGGTACGAAAACCTATTTACTATATCGAAGGAGATTATACTTGTGACTTTATTTTACTTCATGAAAATGAAGCCAATGTGTATATTTTAAAGGCTAATGATGAATTAACATCAAAATTTGAAGAGTATATTAAAGAACAAGAAGAATTAGAAAAAAATATAAAAAATTCTAAGATTCTAGAAGATATATATAAGACAACAATTATTGAGATACCAGATGGAAGTTTATATAAGGTATCACCAATAAAAAACAAAGAAAAACGTGAAGAAAAGAAAAAGAATGTATTAGATAGTTTACAATTACCAAAGATGAAACAAATGCAAATACCAAAACTAAAAAGAAAATAATATCGAAGAAGGGTTGAATAATTATGAATAGTATGAAACTTAAAAGTAGAAAAGGTAAATTAAGTACAAAAAGTATAGTTATTATATCTATAATCTTTTCTTTTGTAGTTATCGGAATAGGTTATGCTTATATTCAATCTTCTTTGAGTATTAATGGTAATTCAACTATATCTGGTGGAATTTGGGGAGTTCGTTTTGAGGGACTTGCAATAAGTAGTAATAGCACAGCATCTACAAGCTCTGTTTCCATTGCAGATGATGGATCAAGTATAAGTCTTTATACAAAGTTTTCGAGTGTAGAGGAAATTTTTGAAGCTGAAGTTAATCTTGTCAACTATGGATCAACAGATGCTATGGTATCTGATTTAGAAATCATTGATTTCCCAGATGAATATAAGCCTTATGTTAATTATGAAATTTTATATGCTAAAGATAATACTCCTGTAAAGTCTTGTGATATATTGCCAGGTAATAATGAAGAAGAATGGTTAAAAATTAGATTTTCTGTTAATCAGGATGCAGATCTTAGCAATTTGCCTACTGATGGTAGTGGTAAAATAACGATTAATATTCCTTATGTACAAGCTGGAAGTTGTGCACCTAAACCGGAAAAGCCAGAAGGTCCAGGTGGAGAAGAAGAAGCAGAGTAAATTAGACGTAAGTAATCGATACTTTATATGTTGATAAGGATAATTATCTAGATAGCTAATCTGATAAAATAGAGAAGTACTAAATATTATATATCAAATAAAGATTTGAGGTAGATGACATGAAAGAACTGAATAAAGAAAAGAAAGTATCTAAAAGTAAAAAAATTATATTGTTACTAATATTATTTATTGGAATAGCGTTTGCTAGTATAAGTACAACTATAAGTTTTAATGGTAATGTCTCTGTACGACCTAATAGTTGGGATATTCACTTTGAAGATATTACAGTAAGTGATGGTAGTATGACACCTCTAGTGGCTGCTGTTATAGATGAAAATAATCATATGCAAATTAATTTTGGATTAGAGTTAACAACACCGGGAGAATACTATGAATTTGAAGTTGATGTAGTAAATAGTGGAACTGTAGATGCTAGACTATCTTCTATTGATGTAGTTGGTTTTACTCCAGCTCAAGAGAAGTATTTAGATTATACAATCGAATATGTTGATGGTAGTAAAATAAAAATTGGAGATACTATTGGTGCATCATCAAAGAAGAGAATTAAGTTTAAACTAGAATTTCTTTATGACATAGAGGATAGTGATCTTCCTTCAGAAGGAACAACAAATACCTTTAAGTTGAACTTAAACTATATTCAAAATAAAAAAAATGATGGTGAGGAAAAGCCTAGACCTCCAAGGCCAGAAAAGCCAACACCTCCACCAGAAGAAGAAGACTAGATCTTATGCTCAAAACTTTTTAACATTTGATAACCTTTGGACATAACATTTTATGATATGTCTTTTTTTTATGAAACAAAATAAAAATACCAACTATATGTTATACTATATTTATAAGGAGCTCTTTATAATATGTTAAATATGAATAATGAAAAAGATAAAGCGAAAATGATGAACTATTATAGAACTAGTGAAATGTTAAATCTATCATATTTCTTTCCTGAGTTAAGTCCGATAACTGATTTAGTTATTGTTGAGACAACAGAGGATTATTTGAATAATAAAGATTATTATGAAAGTTTTGATCAAAATAGATTTGATACTTTGAAAGGAAGACCACCACTTATAGGTGTCGAAAATGCTGGTAAAAAGAATTCATTTTATAATGGTCTTGTTCGAGCAAAAGAGATAGATGAAAATGGTGTAATAGTATTATTTAACATTAATAGTGTACCAACTGAAAGATATGAGAGATTAGCAGGAATATCAGTTAGAGTAGAAATAGGTGATGGGGTTTATATTGATGCTGTATCTAAAGGTTTTGATGGCAGAGAAGTATCAAAAAGTATTTGTACTCATGAAAGATATTATATTCCTTGGTATAAATTAAGAAGTTTAAATATCGAAAACTTTAGAGATTATCAAACATTCTTGATAGATAATGAAGAATATCAAATAACTAGAAGAGAAAGAATAGAGTTCTTAAAATCTCTAGGATTAGATTCTGATATTGTATCCAAATATATTCCTGAAAAGTATGAGATGATACCAGATAAAGTTTGGGCTTATGTTATAAAAGAATTACTCAAAAAGTTAGAAAAGAATGAAGAAATATTATCTAGTTATGGTTTTAAAAGCTTTGCTATTTCGGGGCATACCGAAGGAGATAAATTTGCTCCTTGGTCAATGTTTGATAAGAGTAGATATACATCTATAAACAACTAAGTGATATTTTAAGTACTTATACTCACATGGTTGATGTCATAACAAGACATTTGAATAATAATAAATAATAAAAAAACTTGTTGAAAAATCTTTTATTTGTTATAATGTATTTGTGCATGAAACTTGCATAAAATAAAAAAGGGAATACTTAACATTTCAGAGTTGAGTACTCACCTATAATTGGGTTTGCACTTAATCTTATTAGATTGAGTGCTTTTTCTTTTTATAATTCATTATCATTTAAATAACAGAAAAATAAGTAGAATGATGATAATGATTAAAGCAGAGATTAAAAAATCTTTCTTAGTCATTTCATCACCTCCTTTCGGAGGTAAGCACTCAACTATTAAGTATTCCCTAAGTAAAGTATAGTAGACAAAGAGGATTTAATCAATTATTTTTATATAGGATTTGGGTTTATTTCATATAATAAAACACTTATTAAAAATATGTAGTATACATATTTTTAATATATAAAGAGTTATTCAATTCTTTAATAAAATCTAATTGTTTGGA
>CAMXBB010000057.1 GCA_947179265.1 uncultured Bacillota bacterium | reverse complement strand
ATATTGTTGGTGTTTTTTATTTAGATAATCAATTATATCATCGACATTTTCATTAATATAATTATATAACTTTTTAGTCACTTTCTTAGTATGTTTATACTCTCTTTCAGATATTAGACCTTCCCTAAAAGCCATATCTAGTTCATTTTCATCTAAGATACGAACTCTTTTATCTTTAGCAATTACAATATCGTTAAACATATCATAGAAGTAAGGATTTTCTCCATCAAAAATATTTTTTGAACTCAAATCAAAATAAGCTTCGATAAATTCATCATTATTATCATACATTGCTGTAATCCAGTAGTATTGATCCTTTATGGCAATTTCTAACCAACTATAATTTTCATCTACTATTAATAATTTTCGATCACTTACTTTAACCTTTTTAACGCCTTTTTCCCAGTAGATTAAACCAATTAAAGCTTCCTTATTATTAATTCTTTCTTTTCCAATAAGAACACTCTTATTGTCTTCAACTGGCCATTCGTCTCTTTTCATCGTTTTTCTTTTTATTTTCACTACCAACACCTCTATTATTATAATTATAACATAAAAAAAACGATAATGTTCATTATCGTTCTTCAATTATATGATTTGTATATGATTTTGGCTTTTCAAGATGATATTCTTCACTATAGAATTTACTTACTAGAGTATCAGGTTTGAAATAACAATACTCTGGATCTATTTCATCTAAAGAATCAAAAGTCTTAGATACTATTTGTCCAGATGAAGTAATCTTATATAATACTATCTTAAAAGTAATATCTCTTACCTTATTAGATGTATACTCATAATCAGGAATAGTATACCAGTCCTCTTCATAATGATATCCTTGGATAAGTCCATATCCATACTTATATTCACCATCAGTCATATTATAGCCATAACCATATCCCCAATAGGTTCCAAAAACATATTCACTTCTATATTCTTCACGATAATCATTTGGTAATACAGTTGCTTTATTCATTAAATATCCTCGATTACTTTCGACCATACATAATCCGTTTTCTGCTACAATTTTGTATTCTTTGGTTAAAGGTAATGTTTCTTCAGTCCAAGTATAACCTGATACAACTTCCTTTTCACCTTCGATTAAACGACGAACAGCTCTATCATTCATATATACATGTATATGTTCACCTTCAACATTACAATCCATTGTCTTTGAACATGCAGATAATGATAATGCTGCTGCCAACGCCAAACTACATATTTGTTTTGCTTTTTTCATAAAAATCCCCCAATTTACACATATAATAATATAAAAAATGTACTTTTTCA
Organism: uncultured Bacillota bacterium; assembly: GCA_947179265.1. GTDB lineage: Bacteria > Bacillota_I > Bacilli_A > RF39 > UBA660 > CAG-582. The sequence continues at coordinate 6,794 of CAMXBB010000057.1, read as the reverse complement.
AGTACAATTTTATTATAACTCTATTGACTTAGAATCACGTTTTTCTTGAACATAATTTAAGAATTCATCCAAAGACATTGTAACTTTATCTTCGCTTCCATGTTTTCTTAAAGTAACAGTATGTTCATCTCTTTCACTATTACCTAAAACTAGAGATATTGGTACCTTCTTAGTTTGGGCTTCACGCATTCTGTAACCTAGTTTTTCATCTCTACTATCAAGCTCTGCACGAATACCTTTTTCAAGTAACTTATCATATACTTCCTTAGCATAATCTAGATGATATTCATTATTAACTGGTAAAACAGTTACTTGTACTGGTGATAACCAAAGTGGTAAAGCTCCCTTAGTCTCTTCTAGATAGTAAGCAATGAAACGATCGATACTACCAAATACTGCTCTATGAAGCACTACTGGGCTTTTTCTTTCGCCATCCTTATCAACATAAGTTAATTCAAACTTAGCTGGTAAACAGAAATCTAATTGACATGTTGATAATGTATATTCATTACCTACAGCAGGTCTAACTTGAACATCAAGTTTAGGTCCATAGAATGCTGCTTCACCAATCTTTTCGATGAATGGAATACCAATTGTTTTTAAAACATTTCTTAGGGTATCTTCAGCCATATTCCACATTTCATCATCTGGATGATATTTCTTGGTATCTTCAGGATCTCTTAGTGATAATTCAAAGTGATAATCTTTAATACCTAGTTCTTTATAGACTTCCAAGATTAGATTAACAACTGATGTAAATTCACTTTCGATTTGCTCTGGTGTTACGAACAGATGAGCATCATTTTGGCAGAATGAACGAACACGCTCAATACCTTTTAAAGCTCCACTAGCTTCAAAACGACAGTCACGAGCTATCTCCCCAATACGTAATGGTAAATCACGATATGAATGAATATCATTAGCATAAATCATCATATGATGTGGACAGTTCATTGGACGTAAAACAAACTCTTCACCTTCAACTTCCATCTTAGGGAACATATTATCTTTATAGTGATCCCAGTGTCCACTAGTCTTATATAATTCAACATTTCCAAGTGGTGGCGTTAATACATGTTTATATCCTAATCTCTTCTCTTTCCCCTTGATATAATTTTCCAATTCTTCCCATACGATATACCCATTAGGTAAATACATTGGAAGACCTTTACCAACTAAATCATGAGTCATGAATATACCTAAATCTTTTCCTAATTTACGATGATCTCTTAATTTTGCTTCCTCTAATTCTTGTAAGTAAGATGCCAATTCTTCTTCTGTATCAAAACATACACCATATATTCTTTGTAACATATGGTTATTGGCATCTCCCTTCCAATAAGCGCCACTAAATTTAATCAATTTAAAGTTTTTACATTCCTTAACAGTATCAACATGAGGTCCACGACAAAGATCTGTAAAATCTCCTTGAGTATAAGTAGAAATTACTACTTCATTTTCATCCATTCTACTTATTAAATCTAACTTATAAGGATCATTCTTAAATTGTTCTAAAGCTTCCTCTTTACTTATCTCATTACGAACAATTCTTTTTCCATCCTTTGCAAGTTTTTTCATCTCTTTACTAATAGCTTCGATATCCTCATCAGTTATAACTTTATCTCCTAAATCGATATCATAGTAAAAACCGGTGTCTACTACTGGCCCTACCCAAAATAAGGCATCAGGAAATATATGTTTTACTGCTTGTGCCATCAAGTGAGCACATGAGTGATTTAATTTATTTAATCTCTCATCCTCTTTAAAATTTACCATACTATTCACTTCTTTCTAATTTCTTTTTATGTACATCCTTGTTCACTACTGCTTTTTCATCTATGATAAATACAATTTCATGATTACCTTCATCACATTTATCTATCATTACATCAATTGTACTACCTATCCTATATTTATGTCCATGAATTTTTAACTCACGACCACTAATATTATTATTGTTTACGATAATATATCCATATAAACCTGTTGAGGTTTCAACATATACTCTATTTTCATACATAAATACAATATTTCCCTTTAAAGTTTGTCCAATAAACTGATCTGCATACTTTTGAATTAACATTATGTCAACATTATCTTCAAATTTTTCGCCTTCTAATTGTTTTACAGTCGCTGTATATGCCCAAGATGCATATAGATCAATAAAATGATCTAAATCATCAAATTTCCCTTCAATAATAAATTCAAGAATTATATGATTTAAAAGATCTGGAAGTCTTCTTATCGGAGAAGTAAATGTTGCATAAACATCTAGAGCTAAACCATAATGTCCGATATTATCACTAGCATAAAATGCTCTACTCATACTTCTAAGCATCATCTTAGATAAGAATTCTTTTTCATAACTGCTCTTTCCTTCACAAATGCTATAGAATATTCTTTGCAATATTTTAGGATTTTGAGCATTAGACAAGGAAGATAAATACTTTTGAAAACCTTTAATCTTATATTTTAATTGATATATCTTAGAAATACTTGGACAGTCGTGATTTCGATATATAAATGGAACTTCAAGATTAAAAGCTAATTCAGCAACACATTCATTAGCTATCAACATACAATTCTCAATAATAAGCTCTGCTTCTCCACTATCTTTAGCTTTTATGCCACATACGTTATTATCATCATCATATTCAAATGTTAATTCGCCATTGATAAAGCTAATGAATCCACGATCAACTCTTCTATCCTCTAACAAGTTAGATAACTTTTTCAAAGTATCAAGAACGGGCTTATATTCCATATATCCTTCAACATTCTCTCCAGCTAATACACTATTAACACTTGAATAACTCATCTTTTTATTACTTCTAATAATCGAATTTACAAGTTTATGATCAATTAATTTACCATCAAAATCTATATCGACAATACAAGTCTTAGTTAGTTTATCTTCACCCTCATTTAAGGAACACACTCCATTTGATAATTTAGGAGGTAACATCGGAATTACAGAATTTGCTGGATAAATACTGGTTCCTCTTTCTAAAGCAGTTTCAAAAAGCGAAGTACCAGGAACCACATAATGTGAGACATCAGCAATCGAAACATATAAACGATAACGATTATCCAATACTTCAATACTTATTGCATCATCTAAGTCTTTAGCAGTTGAAGAATCAATCGTAAAGGTTAATAATTCTCTTAGATCAACTCTATTACTTTCATCCTCAGGAGTAATTATACCAGTAATGCCTTTTATTTCCTCTAAAGTTGCTGGAGAAAAATCGACAGGTATTCCATTATCATATGCAAGTGATCTGATTTTCTTATCAAGATCTCCTTCAGTTTCAACCATTTTGACATACTCAGCATTTAAATCAGCATCTAGTTCTAAAACCAGTTCATCGCCATCTTGAAAATCATTTAAATTAAATTTAGGATTTACCTCATAATAGGCAGTTCCAATTGGTATTAAATCTACCTTTTCTCCCGATTTATTTACTCTAAATACATGTTTATTAGTCTTTCTTTTTATAATCTCTTTAACAATACCTACATAATTATCATTTAATACTTTTCCCTCAATGGTAACTTCATCACCTATATAAGCTCCATGAACATATTCATCTAATACATAATACTTTCGTCCATTAAACTCAACATAATAATAGTTATTGCTATGGCTTTTCTTTAATATTGCTTTAAATAAGAAATTTCTACTGCTAAAATCAGCCTTTTTAGAAACTCTAACAATATTCCCTATAAGTTGTTTTTTATGTTTATTACTTTGTTTGGTTTCAACAAAGACTTTATCCCCTTCATTTAACTTTCCTTGATAGTTCTTATCATCTATTATAATAGTAATTCCACCATTAAGTTTTATATAATAATTATCCTTCCCCGAATGATGAATTTCTCCAAAAGTCAAATAAAAACATTCTGGAACATGAAAATATTCATTGCGATCATTTCCCATTATTAGTCCTTCTTGTTCTAAGGAATATAAACAATCACATAATGAATCTAAATCATCTAAATTAATATTAAGCTTTTTAGCTAACTTCTTAATTTCAATTGGTTTTGTATAATTAGTAAAAAATTTTAAAACTACATCGCGTAATTCCATGTTGTATCCCCCTTTAAAACAAAAAGAGATAGTACACCAAGGAGTGCATATGCACGGTACCATCCCTTCTTTTTACTCTAAAACCTATAACGTGGTTGTCCGAAGTCGATTGACTCACTCAAGAGGTAGTAATTTTTAATCTATCATGTTTGAATCTCACCACATCAAACTCTCTTTGATGACTCAATTAAAAATATTGTCCTCTATCCCCGATTTCTGACTTTATTCTAACACTTTAACTTTTTAATGTAAAGTAATATAACCTATTTTCTTTGATATAATTGTTTGATTTTAGCACTTGTCTCCGTATATTCAATACAATCTCTTTCAATACGCTCTAACCAAAAATCAATATTCTTTTCTCCACTTATTACGACATCTTTAATCAATCGATCAGTTTCTAGAGAAATATATTGTCTTAATGGATTACCAACATTACCAATTGCTCTACCATTAAACTCTGTATTACCATGATTTATAGTATCATAATACACACGATTATTGATATTAAATATACTATATAACAATATTAAATCATTTTTATCTAATTCATGACGTTCAGCAAATTCTTCACACTTCGAAACATCTTCAACACTTCTCTTATTTCTTAAACCCGCAAAATTCTTATACGGGAATATTATTCCATTTTGTTCAAAATAGCTTGCTGTTGCTAAGTCGGTTATAATATTCATTTCATCCATTATAATATTTGCACCACTTCGATTACCTATTGTTGCTTTCCTTTTACTACATATCAATGCAAGCAAATCACGCATTTTCTTTAATACAATAAAACGTTCATCCGGAATTTTATACATGAATACATCAGCTGATGCAATACTTAAATTATAATTAACTCTAATAACACTCTTATAAAAATCAACATCGATTACTTTACCATTATTATCAACAGTTATAGCAAAAGTAATCGCTGGTTTATGTTCTCCCTGTTTCAAAGAACAAACCTTTGCAGCATCATAGCTAAGCATCGGCCTTCGATATCCTTTAGCATAAACACTTTCACCAATTGCTCGCATATAAAGATCAGTTGGTGAATCCTTCTTTATATAATAATCAACATCAGGTATGTGCATAAATAAGGTATGAGTACCATTACCATTATCCCTATAAGAAAAAGCATCATCAAACAATCTATTTTGAAAACTTGTACCATTTGTACTATCGATTGAAAAAATAAAATCATCACTTAAATCAACTCTAGTCTTACTACTTCTTCTCATAAAAGTAATCGGACATTCTCGAAAACAATAATTAACACAATTAAGTCGAGCATCTTTATTAATAACCTCATAATGTCGATCTATTTCATTACTGATAAATGATATGTGTATCAAATTGGCAGCATCTGATCCCCTCTTATTATTTTCAATATTCTTTAAGAGTGAAAACAATTCTTTGTTAGAAAGTGATAATCTATCACTTTCTAACATCATTACGATTATTCTTTTATAATAGTTGATATCTCTTTCACTAAGTTCTTTAAGATGAGCCATATAATAATTACAAAGATGTAAAAAAAGGTGGGTGTTATTTTCATTTCGCAAATTAACGTAATCAGGATGTAATTCAAATAATCTAAATAGATAATCTGGCTTCTTTAATTCATTGATAATAAACCAAATTATTTTAAAAGTATTCTTCCCCTTCTTACTTTCTACCAATGCTTCGATATAGACTTCCATATTTTTATATTTGCTTTGGATAGATGATAATATATGATACCTTCCATCTTTATTTTTTAATCCTTTATTATAAGGTCTTAATTCATCATGCAACATTCCTTTTATCATATGATAAAAACTATTTAATTCAATCGTCTCTTTTCGAGTTATAGCATTCTTTAATAATACAGATAATATAAAACTATACAACTCATTAAAAAAAGCATTATCAATTCTATCTTTTTCTAAACATTCACGTATACATCCACTCAAATAAATCGTTAATTCATCTAAAGAATTTACTTGAAATCTAGCAAGAATCTCGTGTAATGTAACATTTTCTTTGGCATTAAATTCTTTCATTATAATCAAAGCATCATTCATAAATAACACCCCCGAATGATTGTTATTTATTATACCTTTATTATTAAATATTTTCAATATGTTATAGATAATAATATAAATATATGCTATCATTAATAATAGAGAGGATTGAAAGGTATGAGTTACAATATCGTATTTAAATTGACTAAGGATACTATAATAATATCTCAAATAAGAAAAGATGTTCATTACGAAAACTTAAATAATACCAACGTCATTGATGTTAAAGATTTAAAATTTTCTGATGCTTATATCAATGAAAACTTTGAACTCGTATCTAACTTTCTTAATGTTATAATAATTAAAAATAATATCACTTGTGTACAAATCAATAATATGGATATCGCGCTCATTTCGATGGAACTTATCAATACTTGGGAACATATCAATAAAATAGTCTTTAAGCCTGACAAATTATTATCACTAGATATCGTTCTAAAAATTCTTGATAATAAATATATCAAAGTCTTAGAATGTTTCGATATCAATAATTATCTTGCTGAAAGATTAGATATGAATAAATCCATTAAGATTAAAACTAGAAATAAATACGAGCTGATATCTGATTTCATGAAAACTAACCTACTTAGTAGTTATTCCGAAATATATTATAAAAAGATGATTATCATCAATAAAGA
>CAMXBB010000056.1 GCA_947179265.1 uncultured Bacillota bacterium | reverse complement strand
ATATCTCGTGTTTAAACATATATTTGAATGTTGTATCTGATACTAATAGTATATCATCTTTCATTCGTTTTCCTCCTTTCATAATACATGTACAGGAGAAAATATGAATTTACTTCTTTTTTCAATAAAAAAATGAAAAGCTTCACGCTTTCCATCTTTCTACGACATTACAGTTTGAAGAATATGGTGGTGGATTAGGCATGTCCATCTTAACGATTACAGGAATCTTAAAGGCATTACCGAATGCAACCATCGTACCACTTTGTAAACTGGTAAGTTTCTCGATAATATCTCCAGAGATATTTGGAAGCATCTTGTTGATATAATCCAAATCTCTAGGGTGTGTCATCTTAAGTATACAGAAATTACTCATTTGGGCAATAACTGTTTCACTTATTTCTACTGGTCTTTGACTTACTAAATCTAACATAACGCCATATTTACGACCTTCCTTAGCGATACGTTCAAATATATTATATCCAAGTAGGAAATGGTCATTATCTTGAACAACATATCTATGTGCCTCTTCAATAAATAGATGAAAAGGAATTGCTGCTCTTTCTCTCCTACTCTTAGCAAAGTCAAATATCATCTTGCAGAAGATCTTAACCATTGTCTTAGCTAGGTTATCATCAACATCTTCTAGATTTATATTAACTATTTGGCTTCTCTTATTATTATGTACAATAAGTGATGATATATAGTTTTCAAGAGTAATATAGTTAGGTACATCAAAGAATTTACGATTGTTAGAGTTATTAAGAGCATGTAATCTAACTTGTAATATTACGGCATTATCTTGCATTATTCTGTTTCCTAAGAATCCATCTCCAATTAGCGTAAATGATAATGCTCTCTCTAAATCATCAAGGGTAAAAAAGGCATCTTTTGGAGCTTCCATTTGTTGTTCTAATTCATCATCAATAAACTTAAGTAAATATTCATTTAATAATACTGATTCACCAAATTCTCCATTACGATCAATTCCAAAACATTCAGAGAATTTACGAGTATAACCAATACCTTGAATATCAGTATTAACATTAAATTCTGGTGTAGAACAATCTGCTAATATTGTAAATATATCATTTTTCTTACCCGCAGCATTTTGATTAGAGAATAATACTGACATTATAGCTTTTGCTATCAAGTGATTCTTTAACTTCTTAGTTTCATTATCATCTCTTGAAAATAACTTGGTTAGTTTTAACATTCTTTCAATTATCGTATATTGGTGGTGGTTATCAGCTTCTAGAAGCAAACACATATCATCAATTGTAAGTAAGAATACGGGGACCTTTAATAATACATCGTCAGCATCAGTTGGATTAGAAGTAATAAATTTATATTGATAATTAGGATTAAATTGGTTTAAAACTTTAAATGCTGTTTTATATTCTCCATAAGCATCAAATATAAATAGATTAGCATTAAATGATAAGAAATTCTTATTCAAAAAGATATTTTGAATAATTCTTGCTACAGAACAAGATTTACCAGATCCAGTATTACCAAATATTGATAAATGGTTAGAAAACATATCATTAATATCTACAAATACATCTTTGCCATTGTAGATAGCTGATTTACCTAGATAAAGATTTCCAGGTTGATTGCTTCCCATAATAACATTTAATTCATCGTCATTAATAACACGAACCTTACTATCTAGTGTTGGTTTTTTTATAGTTCCTGGTATAAATCTTTTTTCAATAAATTGTCCCATATAATCGATATGAGCAATATCTCCATCAACCTTCTTAACCTCTCCTAGTAAACGCTGTTCACTATTTTCAAATATGACATGTAAATTCATTAGGTTTGGGACTACCATATTTTCCTTATGGATTTCAACCATAGCAGTTACGTCATCAATATTTTTAATATTACCAAACATACTAACCATCCTCTTCTTCTAGTATTTATAATTATACCATATTTTTCTTAAACAATATTTATAAATTCAAAGTCGACATTTCTTAATTTAGGAAGCGTATCACCAACATATAGATACATCAGTAAATCGCCCCTTTTTACTATATCCCCTTTTTTTACCTTTAACATTATTCCTACTGAATAATCAATTTTATCATCAAGTTTCATCTTAGATGCCCCAAGTTTTTGAGCTAGTTTTGCCGCTCCTAAGGCATCAATATTCTTTATAACTCCATCAATTTTAGCTTTAACAGGTATAACTCTCTTAGAAACATTTAAGTTTGCAAGATCACCACCTTGATTGCTAACAAATTCGGCAAACTTTTTCAATGCTTTCTTAGAATATATTGCTTCTTCTGCTTGCTTATAAGCTTCTTCATAAGGAATTCTTTTGGCCATTGATAATAGATTAGCGGCTATTTCTAATGATGCATCTAATAAGGGACATTTTTTGCCATTTAAAACATTAATCGCTTCGATAACCTCTAAGGCATTACCAATAGCAAATGAAAGTGGTGTATTCATATCAGAAATAATTGTTTTTACGTTACGCTCATAAGCTTCTCCAATTGCAATAAGCCATTTGCTAAGTTGTTTAGCATCCTCTTCGGTTTTTATTAATGCACCACTACCAACTTTAATGTCGATTAAGATATTATTTGCTCCAGCAGCAATCTTTTTAGACATAATGCTTGATGCAATAAGGGGAATTGATTCGGTTGTTCCTGTTACATCTCTTAAAGCATATATCAGCTTATCTAATGGTACTAAATTGGGAGTTTGAGCAGATATAGCAAATCCAATATTTTCTACTTGGTCATAGAAATCTTGAATGCTTGGTAACACGTTAAATCCGGGAATTGCTTCTAGTTTGTCAATTGTTCCACCGGTATAACCGAGTCCTCTTCCACTCATCTTAGCCATGTGAAGACCTAATGCTGCACATAATGGACCTATTACTAATGTAGTTGAATCTCCGACACCTCCAGTTGAATGCTTATCTACAACGTATTGCATTCTATTATGAAGATCATAGATTTCACCACTCTTTATGAAAATATCTGTTAGTGATATTGTTTCCGACATACTCATACCATTAATCGTTATAGCCATCAGTAAGGCACTCATTTGATAGTCTGGTATCTCACCATTTAAATAGCCATTAAAAGCATATTTTAGCTCATCATAGCTTAAGCTCTCACCATTCTTCTTGCGAGTTATGATATCAAGTATGTTCATATAATCACCTACTATAAATAGTATATCAAAAAAAGCACTTTCATTAAAGTGCTTAATTCAACAAAATTATTTATTTTTCTTATCTTTTAGTAAATCTCTAATCTCTTCAAGTAATAATTCTTCGTTGCTTTTCTTAACTTCTTTGGTCTCTTCGTTAATTTCTTCCTTTTTACCAATATTTTGTAACCAATTCATAAATTTAACGATTAAGAAGATTACAAATGCCATTATGATAAAATTGATAACGTCAGTTATAAATGCTCCATATGTTAAATTAAGATTACCAACAGTAAGAGCATATTGATTGAAATCGACTTCACTAAAACATCCTAAAATTGGGGAAATAATATTATTTGTCAATGAAGTAACGATGTTTTGGAATGCTGCTCCGATTAAAACACCGACAGCCAAATCCATTACATTTCCTCTAAGAATAAATGATTTAAATTCATTAACGAATTTAGAACCTTTATCTCTTACCTTCTTTACATCTTCAATTGCTACGTCTTTTTTACTCATTATTATCCTCCAAAATTGCTTTAATTCTTCTTACACCTGCAGATGATGCTTCCTCTTTCTTAATAATAAATCTACCTAATTCATTGGTATTTTTTACATGTGGTCCACCACATAACTCTTTAGATATGCCATCCCCTATTGTATATACAGTTACAATGTCAGGATATTTTTCGATAAACATACATTCTGCACCAGATGCTATTGCTTCCTCTTTACTCATCTCTTCAACTCTTACTTCTAAGCCTTCCTTAATCCAATTATTTACGATTTCTTCGGCTTGATGTTTTTCTTCATCGCTTAATTTATGATCACAAGAGAAATCAAAACGCATTCTTTCATCAGTTATATTAGATCCTTTTTGATGAACATCTGGACCAACAACGATCTTTAATGCAGCATTAAGTAGATGTGTTGCTGTATGATATTTTGTCTCAATCTCGCTATTACCAGCTAGTCCACCTTTAAACTTACCAGCTGATGCTGTTCTAGATAATTCTTGATGAGCTTTAAATTTTTCTTTAAAACCTTCGATATCTACCACTAAATTAGCATCATGAGCAAGTTCTTCAGTTAATTCTATTGGGAATCCATATGTATCATATAGACGGAATGCTAAATCTTTATCGATTACATTTCCTGTTAATTTATTGGTCATCTTAGAAAATTCTCTCAAACCTTTTTCTAAAGTACGATTGAATTTAGCTTTTTCATTACTTAATACTTCTAGTACAACCTTTTCATTTTCTGCTAATTCTTTATAGTATTTTTTGTACATATCAATAATCTTTTTAGCAATTTGTTCTTCCCAATTAGAATTGATATCGATGTTTAACTTCTTAGCGTGTCTAATTGTTCTTCTAATCAATCTTCTTAAGATATATCCTTGATCAGTATTGCTCGGTTTAATTCCTGCTGGATCAGCACTTATAAATACTGATGTACGTAGATGGTCTGCGATGATACGCATACTAACTTCATTTCCTTTATAAGGAAGATTAGAAATACTTTCAATTAGAGATATGATAGGTGCCCATATACTTGACTCATAGTTATCTTTCTTGCCTTCAAGAATAGCTGTAGTTCTTTCAACACCCATACCTGTATCAACATTCTTATTAGGTAATTCTTCAACCGTTCCATCTTCTTTTTTGACATATTGCATAAATACATCATTCCAGATTTCAACCCATCTGTCATCTTCTGGATCGAATTTAGAAGGAAGCTCATCATCACTTCTCCAATAAAACATCTCAGTATCTGGTCCGCATGGTCCTGTTTCTCCAGCAATCCAGAAGTTATCATCTCTTGTTCTAGCGATTCTCTCTTCTGGGATACCTAAACTTAACCATTTATCATGTGCAACATTATCAAATGGAATAGTATCATTACCAGCAAATACTGTAACAGCTAATCTTTCTTTAGGAATATTTAAAACTTGAGTTAGGAATTCAAAACTCCATTCTATGGCTTCATCTTTAAAATAGTCCCCAAGACTCCAATTACCTAACATTTCAAAGAATGTATGATGATAAGTATCTCCTATGTTATCTAAGTCATTGGTTCTAATACATTTTTGATAGTCACATAGACGTGTACCATATGGATGATGTTCACCCATAAGATAAGGTATTAATGGTTGCATTCCTGCAGTATTAAATAATACCGATGGATCATTTTCTGGCACTACAGGTGCACTAGGTATTTGTTTGTGTCCTTTTTCTATAAAAAAGTTAATATATAAATCTTTTAAGTTCATCTCTTCACCTCATAATTTCTTGTATTATATAATAAACTACTCAATATTTCCATATCTTTTTAGCAGAATCCTAACTTGCATAAAAGACTCTCTTCTGTAGATACATTTCCAATCCCAACTGATTCATTTCCAATTATATAAGTATCTGGCCCTGTATTATATGTAACTACTTGTGTGTACTCATCACTTTCGTATTCAGTATAAGAATCTTTATATGCTGATACAGAAAATTGATAAATATTTTTTTCATTGAATACAGCATTATTCATCTTTATAAAGTAATATGTTGGTAAATTATCCTTTTGATCCCATGAATTAGTTTCGTTAATCTCTATTTTATAGCAATTCTTATATTTGTAATCTCCCAATGTTTCAACATCTTCCCCATTTACTTTATTTACACTAACACTTACGGTAGAATTTTTGCTTCTATCAAGTTCATAATAAGTGATATTTTTATCAATAGGAACAGTTGCTGTAATATCAAATATTTCAATTTTACTATTTCTTGCAACTGTAAGATTTACGGGAAGACCAACTTCAATCTTTACAAAATAGAATACAGAGTCATCACTAAAATTGGCTAGAAAATTTTTTACAAGATTGGTATCAAAATCCCCTCTATAAAAAATAAATTCGGTTACTGTAAGTTTTTTCATGCTTCTCATAGTCGCATAATCGACATTGCTTGGTAAAGCATGGATATAGTCGTGATGGATATTATAATCAATATAGTAATCTTTATAGCTTAAGATGGGATAATTACTTACCAAATCAAGACTAGCTAGATAGGTACGCATATTGTCGTTATAAGCACTCAGGATGCCGTTTGTAGATATGTCATCCCCTATCATATTGTTCTTAATCGACATGATATGTCTATTGTCTTTGGTAATTAGATGAGCGATATCGCTACATTCATCTTCATTTTTATCATTTTTCTTACATAAATAATCAATCTTCAGATATTCAAGTTCTTTATTATATTTATTCTTATAATATTCTTTTAATATAGGAACTGTTTCCTTTACCAGTTCTGATTTCGATATATAATCAGCTGAGAAAATAAATACTATTGATATCGTAACTACTAGTGAAAATACCGCTCCAGCAGTAACGGCGATTATCGTCTCCTGCTTTTTATTACCAAGCATCTCCTTTTTTTCTTCTTCAGTCATTTGACTTTCAAGATATTTTTCCTCTTCATCCCCTTCGAGTAACATTTCATCAATAAACTTCTCATATTCCTTACGATTTTCTTCTTTAATCTCTTTATCGATCTGTTTTAATAGCATTTTATCTTCAAGTTTCTGTTTTTTTATAAATTCGCGTTCTTCTTTACTCTTGAATATTCCCACGGAACCTCACCTATTATTCATTATAGCAAAAAAAAGCGACTTAAAAAAGTCTCTTGGTTAATTTATTGTTCTATTTAAAAATTCTTTACTATGAATGTATAAACCAGTATAACGATCATAATAAGTGCTTAAAAAGTAGTTGATATTATCTATTACATAGTCTTTTATCTTTAAGTCAGTTACTGAATCAATATCTACAAGATAATACATTCTTAACATCTTTCTCGTCTTTTCATCATATATTATCTCATTAGTGTGACAATTACTACAGATGTATCCACCAGCATCAGGATCAATCGTAATAATATTTTTATTACTTCCACATTTACAACATGCATTTAGATTGATTCCAACTCCTAAGTAATCTAATAGTTTGATTTCTAAGATATTCATCATTACCTTGGGATTTAAACCCGCATTTATCTTTCTTATCGTTGCAATGTACATTTTATAGATATCACTAGAACTATTTTGCTTTACAACTTGCATTACCAATTCCGTAATATAAGAAAGATATGAAATAAGTTCAAGATTAGTCTTAATATTATAGAAATCTTCTAACATTGTTCCTTCTTTTAATGTCGAAAGATGATCTTCGCTATAATATATTGTAAATTCACCATATATAAATTTGGAAGATATCGTTCTCAAAGGACTTTTTAGATTTTTACATCCCTTCGATGTAACTCCAATTATTCCCTCTTCAGTTAAAATATTAAGAATCTTAGAATTTTCTTTAAATGGTACTTCACTAACTACAATACCAACTACATTTTTTAACATCTACTTCACCTTTTTATATTCTAAATAGTATTTTATTTTACCAGTTTTTTTAAACATTTCCCATGCTTCTTTTTTGTTCATAAAAAACACCCTTTCTACTTATATAATGGGTGTTATATTGTTTATTTATTCATCTATCGCTTAATTTTCATTAAAACCTAATTCGACCAAATATTTTTCTTTATTACGCCAGTTCTTTACTGTCTTAACAAAGAGTTCCAAGTATACTTGTTTACCAAGTAAGTTTTCAATATCAATTCTTGCTTCACTACCGATAGTCTTAAGCATACTACCTTGTTTACCAATGATAATTTTCTTTAATGAATCCCTACTTACGATTATATCCACTGATATCTCAATTATATTAGATTTTTCTTTATACGCCGTAAGTAAACAAGTAATCGAATGGGGAACCTCATCGGTTGTAAGATTCAATATTTTTTCTCTTACTAGTTCTTGAATCATAAAGAATTTATCCGAATTAGTTATGGTATTATCATCATAATATTTAATGT
>CAMXBB010000055.1 GCA_947179265.1 uncultured Bacillota bacterium | reverse complement strand
ATTTAGATGTTCCTGCTCATATCAGATTGAAAAGATTTAATGAAAATGACTTAGATCAAGAAGAGATAAAAAGAAGAGATAAATTACAAAGATGCAATCTTGATCATTACAATGTTATAAAAATTACTAATGATACACCATTATCAGAAATAATTAATATGATTGAAAGTATACCTTGTAAATTTACTTTACCAGAGAAGGGTGGTAAAGCTATATGGGAAATAACTCATAAATGTAATTATGCTTGTTCTTACTGTATCTTCTCTTGTAATGGGATGAAGGTAAGTAATGAACTTACTACTGATGAATGCTTTCATGTAATCGATGAACTTTATAAGAATGGTTTTAGACATCTTAAGATTACAGGTGGAGAACCATTTATTAGAAGAGATATTATAGATATTTTAAAATATGCTTCTCATTATATGACAACTGATATATCAACTAATGCATCTTTGATAACGGATAGTATAGTAGAAGAGTTAAACAAGATTAATCTCAAGATGATTCATGTAAGTGTTGATGGTGATAAATTAACTCATGAAACTTTAAGAGGAAAGAATACCTATGATTTAACAATACGCGGTTTAAAGGCTTTGAAAAAATCTAAAAACAAAGTGCGTATTGGAACTGTTATTAGTAGTTTAAATGAGGAAAGAATCGAGAGCCTTATTAAAGATATGATTATATTTAATGCTGATGAAATAATATTTTCGATAATGGAACCTCCTAAGGGAAGTAGTATGGAATATTATAAAACTAAAAGTAATAAAGAACTCATTGATACGATTAATTCTTTAAAGATAAAGTATAAGGAATCAATAGTGGTAAATGCTAATTTTATTATAACTACCAATCATACATTATCATGTCCGGCAGGAACTAAGTTTTTATATATCAATAATTATGGTTGTGTAAGTCCATGTCCATGGGTTCATGAAAAAAATCCCGATATGATTTCTAAGATATCTTTAAGAGATAATTCGTTAGATGATGTCTTAAAAGATGAAAAGATGATGGAATTTATCAGAATTAAAGAGAGTGGCAAGTGTTATGGAGAAATTTAAAAAAGTATATCCCTTTACAACAGAAAATATAGCGGGATATATGCATAATCTTGATTTAACTGGTAAAAAAGTTATAACGGTAACAGCATCAGGAGATCATGCCTTAAATGCCATTTTAAGAGGAAGTACTGACATAACTTGTTTTGATGTTAATCCTCATTCTAAGGATTATTCAAGAGATAAAATAGATGCCATCTTAAGTTTAAGTTATGAAGATTTTATTAGATATTTACTTCTAGACAATCATCTTAAAAGTAAATATGATTTAGAATTTAAATATTATAATCCTGATAGTAAAAAACGATGTAATCTTTACTTGAGTAGAGAAGAATTCTACCGATTAAAGAGTTTACTTGCAAGTGTTTCTATTAGATTTATTGATGCTAATATAACCGATTTAAAGCTTAAAGATCATTTTGATTATATGTTCTTGTCAAATATATCTGATTATTTAAGTTTGCTATATCAGAGTGAAGAATTAGAAAGATATCAAAAATTATTGATGCAATTCTTAGAGTATATCGATTATATCTATTTTGCTTATCTTTATGATGTTGAAGGTGATGAGAAAAGAAGTAGAATAGATCAATCAAGTGAAGTAGATAAAGTATTTAAGTCTTACAAAAAAATTGAATTTCCAACTGCATTAGAAGGAAAGAGAACAAAAGATGCAGTATTAATATTGAAAAGGAGTGATTATTTTGGAAAGTAGATTTGGTGGAGAATCAAGGAGTGTACCTTGTTATAGTTATTCATCTGAAAGTAGAGGTGCTTCGGAATCAAGAGATGATGCATACTATTGGGGTGAGTCAAGTGAATCAAGGTATGGTGGTGAGTCAAGAAATATACCTGCATGTTATAATTATACGCCAGCAGAAAGTAGGGTATCAAGTGAATCAAGATGTATGGAAAGTAGGGTAACATCTTCAAGAAAAGCAACAACTATGTTGTCATCTAGTGAGATTCAAAGTTCATTAGAAACAATCGATGCATTGATTGAAAAGTTAGATGTACCTATTGAAGCAAATACTACACGTTTAAAAAGAGTAGCAACCGAAAGAGGTAGAAAGATCGCTGAATTAAGGAAATTAAGAGATGAAATAGTCGCAAAGGGTAAAGAAGATGAAGCGATAAAACAAATCGAAGAAGGAAACGAAGAATTAGATCAAGCTATTAGATCTTTAAGAAATAAGTTGAAGTGATATGGAAAATATTTATAAGAATTTACATTCTAATCAAAAAATAGTAATACTCGAGATGTTAAAGCGAGGTATTAGTGTAGATGTATTTGATGAAAAACTAGAGATTATAAAGTGTGAATACAAGGGACATGTAGAGTATCTATATGATCGTGATTCATCTGTAACACCATACAACATGTCGATAATTGCTGGTAATAAAGCATTAACCAAAAGAATACTTGAAGACAATGGTATATCAGCACCTATTGGAATCTCTTTTTATCCAACTGAAATTGATGAGATACTTGCATCGATAAAGATTATTGGTTTTCCAATAACTATAAAGCCAGTTAATGGAAGTCATGGGTATGATGTTTATACCAATCTAAATAGTGAACGTGAATGTTTGGATGTTATAAAGAAAATCTATAAGAGATTAGGTAATGTACCAATATTGATTGAAGAATATTATGAAGCTTTAGAGTATCGGGTATTCATTACTAAGAATAGGGATTATGCGGTTCTATTAAGAGATTGTGCTTATGTTATAGGTGATGGAATTCATACTTTAAGGAGTCTTATTGATATTGAAAATTATAATCGTTTCCATCCAAGAAATAATGCCTTATGTGAAATTCTAGTAGATGATGAAATGATGAGGTTCTTGAGTAAAAAAGGACTTGATTTAGAGTTTATTCCTGAGATTAATGAAAAAGTATATTTAAGACCAAATTCCAATGTTGCTATGGGAGGAGTTTGTGTCGATTATACTGATGAAGTACATCCATCAGTGATTGATATAGCATATAAAACGTTACAAGCTTTTCCAGGACTTCCTTATATTGGAATTGATTATATGACGAATTCAATTACGGAAGAACAAAATGATGATACTTATCGAATTATTGAGGTTAATACAGTACCAGGTGTGCATATGCATTTTAGACCAGGAATAGGTAAATCAAGGAATATAGCAGAATATATGGTAGATGTAATCTACCCAGAAACAAAATTAGAAAAAGGTGAAAAGAATGAAAGAAGAAAAGAACTTACTTTATAATTCAGATGCTTATTATGATAATAATGATTTTTATGAATTATTTAGTATTAGAGAAGATAGTGAAGGAAAAATCGATGCTTATTTTAAAAATTTAGAAAAGTGTGAAGTTATTTTAGATGCTGGTTGTGGAACAGGTAAATATTTGAATACTTTAGAAAGTATTTCTAATAAATATATTGGTATTGATCTATCTAAGGATCAATTAAAGAAAGCTGCAACAAAGATTAATAAAGATAATACAGAATTAATACATGCAAATTTAACTAATATTCCCTTACCTGATAATTCAGTAGATTTAATCATATCTTGTTGGGTACTCGGAACCATAACTGATCCTAATGATCGAAATAAAGCCTTATTAGAATTAAAAAGAGTTTTAAAACCAAATGGTAAGATGATTTTAATTGAAAATGATGAAGTAGGTGAATTTGAAGAATTACGAAATCATCATATCGACGGTAAGACTAAGATATATAATAATTGGTTAAAAGATAATGGATTAAAAGAACTGAAAAATATCGATACAAAATTTGTGTTTGATACTAAAACTCAAGCTCAAAATTGTATTAAGAATATCTATGGAGATATAATTGCAAGTAAAATAGATAGTAATATTATCGAACATAAAATAGTAATATTCTCAAACTAGTATAATGTTGCTTTTTTCAGTAAAAATTAGCATATAATTATTGTAATTAGCATGGTAGAATTGTATAATATTGGAGGAAATGAAAGGAATGATAAATGTGAAATATGTTTATTTATTTACCGAAGGTAATGCTGATATGAGAAACCTTCTTGGTGGTAAAGGTGCTAACTTAGCAGAAATGACTAATATTGGTTTACCAGTACCTCAAGGTTTTACAATAACTACTGAAGCATGTACTCAATATTATGAAGATGGAAGAGAAATCAATGATGAAATCCAATCTCAAATTAATGAGTATATCGGTAAAATGGAAGAGATTACAGGAAAGAAATTTGGAGACAAAGAAAATCCTTTACTAGTTTCTGTAAGAAGTGGTGCTAGAGCAAGTATGCCTGGTATGATGGATACTATTCTTAATTTAGGTTTAAATGAAGAAGTAGTAAACGTTTTAGCTGAAAAGAGTGGAAATGCTAGATGGGCATGGGATTGCTATAGAAGATTTATTCAAATGTATTCTGACGTTGTTATGGAAGTTGGAAAGAAATACTTTGAAGAATTAATCGATAAGATGAAAGAGAAAAAAGGCGTTAAACAAGATGTTGAATTAGACGCTGATGATTTAAAGGAATTAGCTAACCAATTTAAAGCTGAATATAAGAGTAAGATTGGTGAAGATTTCCCAACTGATCCAAAAGAACAATTAATGGGAGCTATTAAAGCTGTATTCCGTTCATGGGATAATCCTCGTGCTAATGTTTATAGAAGAGATAATGATATTCCTTATTCATGGGGAACTGCTGTAAACGTTCAATCAATGGCATTTGGTAATATGGGTGATGATTGTGGAACAGGTGTTGCCTTTACTCGTGACCCAGCTACTGGTGCAAAAGGATTATTTGGTGAATTCTTAACTAATGCTCAAGGAGAAGACGTTGTTGCAGGTGTTCGTACACCAATGCATATTTCTGAAATGGAAACTAAATTCCCAGAAGCATTTAAAGAATTTAAGAAGGTATGTGAAACACTAGAATCTCATTATAGAGATATGCAAGATATGGAATTTACTGTTGAACATGGTAAGTTATATATGTTACAAACTAGAAATGGTAAACGTACTGCACAAGCTGCTTTAAAAATTGCTTGCGATTTAGTTGATGAAGGTATGCGTACAGAAGAAGAAGCTGTATTAATGATTGATCCAAGAAACTTAGATACATTATTACACCCTCAATTCGATGCTGCTGAATTAAAGAAAGCTACTCCAATTGGAAAAGGATTAGGAGCATCTCCAGGAGCAGCACAAGGTAAAGTTGTATTTACTGCTGATGATGCTGTTAAATGGGCTGATAAGGGAGAAAAGGTTATTCTTGTAAGATTAGAAACTTCTCCAGAAGACATTACAGGTATGAAGGCTGCCCAAGGTATCTTAACTGTTCGTGGTGGTATGACTAGCCATGCTGCAGTAGTTGCTCGTGGTATGGGAGAATGCTGTGTTTCTGGTTGTGGAGAAATCCAAATGAACGAAGCTAAGAAGGAATTCGTTTTAGCTGGTAAAACATTCCATGAAGGAGATATTATCTCAATCGATGGTACAACTGGTAATATCTATGACGGAGCTATTCCAACAGTAGATGCTACAATAGCTGGTGAATTCGGTCGTGTTATGGAATGGGCTGATAAATATCGTAAATTAGGAGTTAGAACTAATGCTGATACTCCAACTGATACTAAGAAAGCTATCGAATTAGGTGCTGAAGGTATTGGTCTATGTCGTACAGAACACATGTTCTTCGATGAAGAAAGAATCTTCAATTTAAGAAAGATGATTTTATCTGAAACTGTAGAAGATCGTGTTAAATACTTAGATTTATTAATCCCTTATCAAAAAGGTGATTTCAAAGCTATGTATAAGGAATTAAAAGGACTTCCAATGACAGTTCGTTATTTGGATCCACCTCTACATGAATTCATTCCAAAGACTGATGCTGAAATGAAAGAATTAGCTGATGCTATGAAAGTAACAGTTGAACATGTTAAAGCTAAATGTGATGAATTACATGAATTCAACCCAATGATGGGACACAGAGGATGCCGTCTTGCTGTTACTTATCCAGAGATTGCAAGAATGCAAACTAGAGCTTTAATGGAAGCTGCTATTGAGGTAAAAGAGGAAGATGGATACAATATTGTTCCTGAAATCATGATTCCATTAGTTGGTGAAGTTAAAGAATTAAAATTCGTTAAAGATGTTGTAGTTGCAACAGCTGAAGAAGTTAAGAAAGAAAAGAATTCTGATATGGAATACCACATTGGTACAATGATCGAAATTCCAAGAGCTGCTTTAACTGCTGATGAGATTGCTAAAGAAGCTGAATTCTTCTCATTCGGAACAAATGACTTAACTCAAATGACATTTGGTTTCTCAAGAGATGACGCTGGTAAATTCTTAAATTCATATTATGATACTAAGATTTATGAAAATGATCCATTTGCAAAGATCGACCAAGTTGGTGTAGGTTCTTTAGTTAAAATGGCTGTAGAAAAAGGTAAATCTACTAGAGCAAATATCAAATTAGGTATTTGTGGAGAGCATGGTGGAGATCCATCAAGTGTTGAATTCTGTCATTCTATAGGATTAACATATGTATCTTGTTCACCATTCAGAGTGCCTATTGCTAGATTAGCTGCTGCACAAGCTGCAATCAAAGAAAAACAAGCAAAATAAATTGAGTAATTAAGACTAAGAGTATTCTTAGTCTTTTTTGTATGAAAAAATGTGATTTGAAACCTAGTTTTCATAACTGTTTTTCTATGTTATAATTGATTTGAATTTAATATAATCAATTACTTAAATAGAATTTATATATTGCCATTATAAATAAGTTTAAGTAAATAAGTAGATAGGAGAATAAAAATATGGCAAAATTAGATTTAAAAGATAATGAAAAATTAATAGGTGAACAACAAGCATCTAATGTAAAGAAGTTTATGTTTTTACCACAAGCAAATCCTGGTAAATTATATGTTACAGATCAAAGAATTGTTTTTAAGGCTACACAAGGAAGAGCATCTTCTGAATTTGAACATACATTAGAGGAAATAGATTCTTTTAAAACAGGTGTTGCAAATACAATTAACTTGACTTTGAAAAATGGTACATCTTATAAGATAACTGGAATGTTTAATAAGAAGTTAATTTCATATATGGAAGAAGTTGGAATTAAAAGAATATAGTATTGCTCATCAAGCTTAATGATGGTACAAGATGCAATTAAAGAAAAACAAGCATAATAAAATAATCAATAATATAGAAAAGACTAAGATAGAAGCTATTGGTCTTTTTTTAGTGATAAAAATTTTGATACAATAATATTAAGGAGAAAATTATATACAATTTAATGGTAAAATAGTATAATTTAGATTGAAAGGAGTTTCCCAAAATGATTAAAGAAATAAGTTATCCAATTAAATATGCAGTATTGGAGTTAAAAAAAGAAGGCGGTTGGTCAAATGGATATGAAGATATTTTCCAAGGATTTATAGTTTCCAAATGTTATGTAATGGAAAGTAATATAGTATATCATTCTGATGGTAGTAATGAAATAACTCATAAAGTAGTATTTCCCTTTGATAATATATCATGTTTGGGAGATTTACCATTTGATGGTAGTCAAAGTATTGGCGAAGAGAATGTTCCTTATTATGATGCTTGTAATATGCCTAAGCCGGTTCATGTAGTTACAGATTTGTTTGATTCATATGAAGAAGCTAAAACTATTGCAGAAGGGAAAAATAAGGAATATAAAGATAATTTAATATTACAGGTATCTGTATCAGGTCCTGATTGGAAGAAAAAACTAGAAAAGTTAGAACAAAAATTTGATAGAGCTTTAGAATTATGCTATTTATTTGAACAATTGGCATTAAAAGAAACTGATGATATGAAGATAAGCGAACAAGATGAACAAGCACCTTTTTTAAAAATTTTAAAGCCAATGTGTAAAAAAGTTAGCGAAAAACAAGCAGAATAAATGATTTTAAAATACTAGAAATTTGTTTCTAGTATTTTCTTTATGATATCCTTATATAGTTTAAAATTTAGTGAATCTTTAGTAATTAAGCTAAAACAAAATTGTAAATATAATATGGTGTTTGAGTAGTATCCGTGCTATCATAATGACTATAAA
>CAMXBB010000054.1 GCA_947179265.1 uncultured Bacillota bacterium | reverse complement strand
GTATTATATTTTTTATTTTATTTATTTTTATAGTAAAATTATAGTATAAAATTTTACAAATATATTGATATATATATTTTGTTGTTGTTATAATTCTTATAGGTGATAAAAAATGGATTACAAATATACATCAAGAAGTGAAAACGATACTATGGAATTGGCTGAAAATATTGAGTCAGAAAAATTTCCTGGAATGGTGATCTGTTTAGATGGTGAATTAGGTAGCGGAAAGACTGTATTTGTTAAGGGATTTGCTAAGTCTTTAGGTATTAGTGAAAACATTACAAGTCCAACTTTTAATATTGTAAAAGAATATGAATCTGGAGAAGTTCCATTAAATCATATGGATGTGTATCGTTTAGAAGATAGTGATACTACGATTGGTTTTAATGATTATTTTAAGAGCGAAGATATAACTATTATTGAATGGGCAGAGTTGATTCAAGATAAACTTCCCGATGAAAGATTAGATATTAAATTTAAAGTTGTTGGAGAAAATACGCGAGTTTTAATATTAAAGCCATATGGTCAAAAATACGAAGATTTAGTAAATTTTGTTTTATAAAATACCTTAAGGTATTTTTTTTATGGTATAATACCTTCGATGGAAGTGATATTATGAAATCATTATTTATTGACACACATGATTCAGAAATTGTTATTGGATTATTTAATGATGATAGTTTAATAGATGAAAGAAGGAAAGTATCTAGTAGAAATCATTCTGATTTTACTATGCCAATGATAGATGATATTTTAAAATCTAATAAATTAACTGTACATGATTTAAAGCAAATATTAGTAGTTAATGGACCTGGATCATTTACAGGTGTAAGATTGGGAGTAACTATAGCTAAAACTTTAGCTTATACTTTAAATGTTCCAATTAAAACAATAACTAGTTTAGAAGCCTATGCTGTTAGCTATGAATCAAATGATAAAAAATTAGTGGCAATACATGATGTTAAAGGTGTATTTGGAGCCTTATTTGCGAATGATGATAAACTACTCAGTGAATTATTCTATAAGAGTAATGATGACTTTAAAAAATATATTAGTGATGAAAAATTAGAAGATAATATAATTCCTTGTAAATTGGATTTATCTAAGATAAAAAAATATATGAATAATATCGAGCCTACGTTAGCTCATAAAGTCAATCCAATTTATATTAAAGTCATTGAGGCGTTAAAAAATGATTAGACTATATAATTCAAATGATTATAATTATATCGATTCGATTGGAGAGCAAATAAAGAAGGACTTTAATAAGGTATATGATATCAAGAATCTAAACAACGATTATGCAAATATCTATGTATATGAAAGCAATAATGAAGTAATTGGATTCCTTCATTTTGAGAATCATTTTGAGATTACAGATATAATTAATATTGCAGTATCTCTAAATAATCAAAATAGAGGCATTGGAGAAGAATTAATTACTCATTTGATAAATAATACTTCTGGAAATAAAATAATGCTAGAAGTACGTGAAAATAATGAAAAAGCTATACGATTATATACTAAGTGTGGTTTTAAAGAGATAAATAGAAGAAAGAATTATTATGGTAATGAAGATGCCATAATAATGGAAAGGGAGGTTTAAATCATGGATGTATATATAATGGGAATAGAATCATCTTGTGATGAGACCAGTATTTCAATTGTAAAAAATGGTCATGAGGAGATTGCAACAACTGTTTTAACACAAATGGATACTCATGCTTTATATGGAGGAGTAGTACCAGAAATAGCGTCTCGTATGCATACTGAGAATATTACGATGGTCTTAGAAGATGTGTTGAGCAAGACTGATCTTACTATGAATGATATATCAGCTATAGCTGTAACTTATGCTCCAGGATTACTAGGAAGTCTTTTAGTAGGTGTTGAGTTTGCTAAAGTATTATCTTTAGTTTATGATAAACCATTGATAGCAACTCATCATATTGCGGGACATATCTATGCCAATAATTTAGTTAAGAATTTGGAATTTCCTTTACTTGCTTTAGTAGTAAGTGGAGGACATACCGAATTAGTGCTTATGGAAGACGACTATAAATTTAAGGTATTGGCCACAACACTTGATGATGCTATAGGAGAATGTTTTGATAAGGTAGCAAGAGTACTAGGTTTACCTTATCCAGGTGGACCTAATGTTGAAAAATATGCTAAAGAGGGAAAGCCTACGTATGATTTGCCTAAGCCTATGGATAATGATGAATTAAACTTCTCATTTAGTGGTTTAAAGAGTGCTGTAATAAATCTATGTCATAATGAAGAGCAAAGAGGTAATGAGATTAGAAAATATGATTTAGCACGCTCATTTCAAGATGTTGCTTTTGATCAAATAATTCGTAAAACTAAATTAGCTATCGAAAAGTATGATATTAAAAGAGTTATTGTTGCGGGAGGAGTTAGCGCTAGTGCTGTTTTACGTGAAGAAATGACAATATTGTGTGATAAAATGAATGTTGATTTAAGTATCCCACCAATGCGTTATTGTACTGATAATGCGACGATGATAGCTTGTGCAGCATATCCTCAATATTTAAGAAAAGATTTTACTGATCTTTCACTTAGAGCTAAAAGTCAAGAATATTTCTTTCAAGACAGCGAATAGTTTATCGTAAAGTTAAAAGACTTTTTAAGTCTTTTTTTTATTGCTTTAATAACACCTATGGTATAATTATTATTAGGATAAGGAAGTGTAAGTGTGAATACATTAACTGAAACAGAATTAAAACAAATGAATCTTTATTTTAATGCAGCAAATTATTTGGCTGTAGGTCAATTGTATCTTTTAGATAACCCATTATTAAGAGAACCTTTGACATTAAAACATATTAAACCTCGCTTAGTTGGACATTGGGGAACAATACCAGGACAAAATTTTATTTTTATGCATTTAAATAGAGTTATAACTAAATATGATTTAAACATGATTTACTTAGTTGGACCAGGACATGGTGGACAAACAGCTGTAACTAATGCTTATTTAGATGGAACTTATAGTGAAATTTATCCAAATATTAGTACTGATGAAGAAGGTTTAAAAAGATTATTTAAACAATTCTCATTTCCAGGTGGAATTTCGAGTCATGTAGCACCAGAAACTCCTGGAAGTATTCATGAAGGTGGAGAGTTAGGTTATACACTTGTTCATGGATTTGGTGCGGTATTAGATAATCCAGATTTAATAGCAGCTTGTATAGTTGGAGATGGTGAAGCTGAAACAGGACCACTTGCAACTTCATGGAATATAAATAAGTTTATTAATCCATTAACAGATGGTGTAGTATTACCAATATTACATCTAAATGGATTTAAGATATCTAATCCAACTATATTATCAAGAATGTCTCATGGAGATATCGATTCTTT
This sequence comes from uncultured Bacillota bacterium, assembly GCA_947179265.1. GTDB lineage: Bacteria > Bacillota_I > Bacilli_A > RF39 > UBA660 > CAG-582. The sequence continues at coordinate 4,809 of CAMXBB010000054.1, read as the reverse complement.
ATTTAGAGGATACGGATGGAAACCATTTTATGTCGAAGGTGAAGACATCGATTACATGCAAAATAAGATGGCAGAAGTTATGGATATTGCCATATCTAAAATAAAATATTTAAAGGATAGAGCTCAAAAAGGGGAAATACTTACCAATATTAAGTGGCCAATGATAGTATTCAGAACACCTAAGGGATGGACTGGACCTAAAAATGTTAAGGGAAGCTTTAAAGCACATCAAGTTCCATTAACGATAGATGAGAATAGCCAAGAGAATTTAAAATTGTTAGAAGCTTGGTTAAGAAGCTACCATCCTGAAGAAATATTTGATGAATCTGGAAAAGTAAAAAAAGAGATTACGTCATTTTTACCTGAAGGTGATATGAGAATGAGCGCTAATCCAATCGTCAATGGTGGAAAGCTATTAACTGATTTAGATTTACCTCACATAGAAGATTATATGTTAAATGTTCATCATGGAGATATCATAGGAAAAGACATGTTTGAATTAGGTAATTATTTAAGAGATGTTGTAAAGTTAAATGAAGGAAGTAAAAACTTTAGAATATTCGGACCTGATGAAGCAATGTCAAATAGATTAAATCATGTATTTGAAGCTACTAATCGTCAGTGGTTATTACCAATAGGTGAAAAAGATGAATTTGTTTCTTCATATGGAAGAGTATTAGATTCTTATCTTTCTGAACATTTCGCAGAAGGCGGATTAGAAGGATATTTACTTACAGGAAGACATGGTATAATTCATTCATATGAGTCATTTATAAGAGTAGTTGATTCAATGATTGGTATTCATGCAAAATGGCTTAAAATGACTAAAGAGATACCTTGGAGAGAGAGTATATCATCATTAAATATCATTGAAACAAGTCATATATGGCAACAAGATCATAATGGATATACACATCAAGAACCAGGCTTCATCAACCATATTTTAAATAAAAAAAGAGATATAACAGAAGTATATCTACCTTATGATGCTAATTCATTGATATATTATGTGGATAAGTGTTTAAAATCTAGGGATAAAGTTAATACTATTGTCGCATCTAAACATGAAAGACCTCAATGGTTAAATTATGAAGAAACAATTAAACATTGTTCTAGAGGAATAGGTATATGGGAATTTGCAAGCGATGATAATCCAGAAGTAATTCTTGCTTGTGCAGGAGATACTCCAACTTTAGAAGTAATGGCTGCTGTAAGTATTTTAAAAGAAAAGTCAAATATTAGAGTTAGAGTAGTAAATGTAGTAGATTTATTGACATTAGAAAGAATTAAAGATGAAGAATTTGATAAATTATTTATTCCAGATATACCTGTAATGTTTATTTTCCATGGATACCCATCAGCTGTAGAAGGTCTTATCTATAATAGAAAAAGAAAGTTCGAAATATATGGTTATGAAGAAGAAGGTGCTATTACAACTCCGTTTGATATGCGTGTATTAAATAAAATAGATAGATATCATATCGTAATACGTGCAGTTGAATTATTAGGAGATAAAGAAGTAGAGTTAAAAAATTATGCTCAAAATAAATTAGATGAGCATTATAAGCTAATAAGAGAAACTGGAAAAGATTTAATCGAAGTTACTGATTGGAAATGGAAGGATGTAAGATAATACATCCTTTTTTATTGTTTTCCAATAAATATTTATCTTATTTCAGGACACAATCCTTCATTTGGCATATAAAAGCAATGAGATTTATATCTTCCAGCTAGTGGTTGGTTGTACCAACTTCTTCCACAATTCTTATTAGCTCCAGGAGCGTAGAACCATAAAGCATTCGTAGCAGGGTAAAAATATTCGCCCCTTAAACACCTCTTAGCGAGGTTTTTTTCATTCGTAGTACTTGCAGATTGAAACAGACTGGAATTAACTCCTACAAAGCCTCCAGGGTTTTGGTAGATGACATTATAAAGAGAATCTCTTCCTTTAAAAACATCACAAGTTGCTAATGCTCTATTTACTATTACATTACCAACCATTAGCATTGCTAAATTACCATCACCTAAGGCTTCAGCTCTCATAAGTCTAGCCATTAGGTCCAATTCTTTAGTAGTATAACTAATTAACATAAAAAAATCACCTATAACATTATATGTTATAGATGATTATATATTAAATTAATCCTTTATTTTCTTGCTCAAATAAAGTTATCTCTTCAGTTACAACATTTCCTTCACCATCTAAGTGTTTAAATGTTATTTTTGATCCATCTTCGTCTAGAAATTGGAATACATGACTTAGATAATCTTTATCTCCAACTCCAGGAATGTGGGTATATTCTACAAATGTTGTATTTGTTTGATCACTTAAAATATCTCTAACATCTTGTCCAGTGTTTCTAGCTGTCTCTGCTAATACTGTTTCCATGTTACCAATACCTAGATTATAACATTGAACTCCAGCTAAGATATGGTAATTTACCATTTCAGCTGATTTTCTAGTTATAGCACATCCCATTATAATATTTATTCTTGGATCAAGTAGATCACTTCTAGAAACAGTAGTATAGTATGTATTAGCATAAGCTTCTGGATTATCAGTTAATACAAAATGATCATAAGAATTATTAGCAAAATTATATATATCTAATTTCATATCTTTCCATTGATCAAATTCTATTTGCATCAAGTTCTCTTCTTTACCACCAGATTCTTGAGTAAGCATTGCCATTGGTAAGTTAGGAGAAATTCCATATTTAGTTGCTTCTTCTTCTACAATTGTATGAAAGTTATCATAAGCATAATTTTTCTTTTCTAAATCACTTGTTGGTTTGAAGTCAATATAGGTTGCATTTTCAGGTATATCTTCCTCTAATGCTTCCTCTTCTGAAGGATTATCTTCATCTATTGTTACATCTTGGTGATTTACTGTACCGTTGCTTTGAATATTGTTTAGAAGATCCATTATATTTGCCGAAAGTTCAGGATCATTTACTACTTCGTTTGTATAAGTATTTGTATTTCCGTTATTTATGCCATTTAATTTTGTTAGACCGATCGCTGTTGATGTTAGCATTAGTAATACTAAAGCCGCAGCAGCAAATCTTCTTCTTCCTCTTTTTACATTTTCTCTTTTGAGATTTTGTACTTGTCTTCTATTATAACGAGATACTTCTTTTTGAATTTGTGGGAAAGTGTTTGGTAGCATACTTAGAGCATTGCTTCGTAGCATATCTTTCATATCATATACTATTACAAGAATTCCATCAGCTTTAAGTCTTATTGAATCATTTGTTAAGTTAACAGTATCATATGATTTCTTATCTATTTGCTTTAATAGTTGTGCAGTTTGGAATCTATCATATTCTCTTTTTTTATCGCCAGATTTAACTGAGCTTATTAAACCACCTTCACTATCAAAATAAATTTGTACAACCGCATGGTCGTTATTGTTTAAATATGTTGTCATAAATTCATTTCCTTTAATAATGTTTCATATAATTCATCACTAACATCATCTAAAGTTAGTTCTTCTCCATTGATTGTGTATTCACTAACATAGAGATTAGTGTCATCCATATATGCTACATAATTCTTTCCGTTATAACTAATTGAATCTACATAGGTAAATTCTTCGTTGTTATTAATGAGCTTGAAAATATCATTCATAGTATCACCTATTATCATTATAGCATTTAATATAAGTTATCTAGTTAAATATTTTTAAATGAGTGTAAACAAAAAGCATTAGAGTGTCTAATGCTTGTCATATAAAATTATATTAATCGTTGTAATAAGTATCTTTTCTATAACATGAGTATGAATAATTTGAATACTTTTCGCATATACAGTTCTTTGAATCTTTAGGTGTAATATTATTATAGTTATCTACTTTATATTCACAAAAGTCGTCTGTTGAAACTAAAATACATTCATAGTAACCTTTATTATTTAGGGTACAAACATCCTCCTTATGTACAATATCAACTATTGATGCTAGATATCCATCTCTTTGCTCATATAAACTTATACGATATAATCTACTAATATTTTTTATCAAATTTCTAATATTTTTTTCATTTGATGTTATGACGATATCCGTATCATCATAATAATCATCCACAATGATTATATTATTTTCAATATTATTTATAAACATCTTCATATATGTTAAGGCATTATAGTTTTCTAAATACTTATATTCAATGTTTATTAATTTATAGTCACTATTTCTTTGATCTAATTCGGCCTTTACATCAAACAATTCTTTGTTATAATGAATTTCTAATTGTACTTCATTAACACTATTATCAATGATGAATTTTATATCATTATGTGTAGATATACTCAAATCATCGCTATATTCAAAATTCTTTTTATATGTATCTGTAATTCCAATATTTTTTACTTCAAAGTTTTTAAAACATATAATACTTAATCCACTACCAACACCGATAGCGATTAAAGCTACAAGAAACATAATTCCATATTTCTTAACGTTTATTTTCTTATTGATTAGAAATTTGTATATGAATTCTAATATTAGTTCAGTTATTACAGCAGCTCCTATAATAGCTATGGTTATCCCAAAGAAGATAAAGTTTGAGAAGATAAGATAAATACTAATTACCAATGCTAGAATTAAACATATGAATGCAATAATTACCCATGGAGAAATGAATATCACCATAAAAACTTTAGTGCATATCGTAAGTATTTGCAATAAAGTAATGACAAAGCTTGATTCTTTACGATCTCTAATAATAAACTTTGGTTCATTATTTTTAAAATCAATCTTTTCATTTTTAAATTCTACTTTTTCATCATTTTTAGGAATATCTGTTATAT
>CAMXBB010000053.1 GCA_947179265.1 uncultured Bacillota bacterium | reverse complement strand
CTTGATGATATTAAAGAGATAACTTTATCTGAACAAAGAAACAGAGAACTTGTTACTAAACTAAAGACTGATTATCGTACAATATTCTTAAAATATAATAATAGTAATAAAGAGGATTATTCGATAGTACAAATACCTTTGGAATTACAATTTGAAAATATTGATAAATTATTTTCAGCTTTTGAAATGGCAATGGAAAACAATGTATATTCAGAAGTAGGTAAAATAGTAAAAGCCTTAGATGATACGATAGGTAATCTTCGTATTGTAATCGATGAAGCTCCATCTATTATTCTGATGGGCAAGAGCATGATACCTAATAGAATAAAAGAGATATCTAAAATAAGTGAAAAGATGGTATCTGAAGGATATAATTTAGATTATTTAAATATTGAATATAATATAACCGAATCAGAAAAGAAGGTTGCTGATATCTTTGATAGATTAAATGTTTTAAATCTTGAAGATTCAATATTTGAGCTTAGAACTATCATGGATTATTTTGATCGTTTATATGCTGATTTTGATAAGGAAAAAATAGCTAAGAAACTATTTGATGAATATTTAAGAAGTGTAATATTAAAATGTAAGAAGTTAAAAAAAATAATTACTAATATTTCAAGTAAGATTGATGATATTAAATATAGCTATGATTTAACAGATGATGATGTTAAAATAATTGGTGAGCTTAACCAAGAGATTGACGAATGTCGAAGTCTTTATGATGGTGTTGTAGATGAGTTTAGAAAAAAGAATACAGCATTTACAAGATTATCAAAAGAGATGGAGAAGATTAATTTTCGTTTAGTTAAAGCAGAAGAAAAATTAGATTATACATTAAGAAGTTTAGGCTCTCTAAAAGAGGATGAAATAAGAGCTCGTGAACAATTGGATGAAATTAAGAGTATAATTAAACAAGCTAAAAATCATATGAATACATTTAAACTACCAACAGTACCAAGAAGTTACTATGTTGAATTAGATGAAGCAAGTGATGCTTTAAGAGATTTAATAATAGAACTTGAAAAGCAACCAATATCTATTAAGGTATTAAATACCAGAGTTGATACGGCAAGAGATTTGGTGCTTAAGGTATATAATACCTCTATTGAGCTTGTAAAAACGGCATCAATGGCTGAAAATGCTATCGTATATGGTAATAGATATCGTGCTCTAAATAAGACGATAGATCAAGGATTAATGAGAGCTGAAAGAGAATTCTTTAAAGGAAACTTTAAGAGTAGTTTGGAGTATGCTATTAATTCTATTAATATAGTTGAACCTGGTATTCATAAACGATTATTAGATGCATATAAGAATGAAAATAAACAAGAGGTGAGATAATGGTATATTTAGATTATTCGGCAACAACACCTGTTTTACCAGAGGTATTAGATAGTTATAATAAGGTAACTGAAGAATATTTTGGTAATCCCAACAGTATGCACACTTTGGGAGTTAAATCTCATGAATTAATGATGAGTGCTAGTAAACAGATATCAGAACTATTTGGTATTAAAGAGAGTGAATTTATTTATACTAGTGGAGCAACAGAAGCTAATAACATGGCTTTGATTGGAACAGCATTAACATATCGAAGATATGGTAACCGAATTGTAATATCAAAGATGGAACATCCTAGTATCTATGGAATAGCAAAACATCTAGAAAAACTAGGTTTTGTAATTGATTATGTTGATGTAACCGAAGAAGGTGTAATCGATTTTGAAGATTTGAAAAGGAAGGTTACCAAGGATACTATCTTAGTAAGTATTTGTGCTGTTAATTCGGAAACTGGTGTGCGCCAACCTTTAAAAACTGTAAGACAAGTTATAAGAAAGAATAATGAAAATTGTATTTTACATAGCGATATGACCCAAGCTATCGGTAAGGTTAATATGAATATTACCGATGTTGATTTAGCTAGTATGAGTGGACATAAAATTTATGGACCTAAAGGTATTGGACTTCTATATAAGAATAAGAATCTTGTCTTAACACCAATACTATTTGGATCAGAAGAAGGAGTGTTAAATCCAGGAACACCACCACTTCCTTTAATAGTTGCTTTTTCAAAAGCTTTAAGGCTTGCTTTAAAAGACTTATCTAAGAAGGAAGAACAGGTAAGAAAATATAATGAGATGATTATTACTCATTTAAGAAAATATCCTGATATTAAGATTAATACGAGTAAGTATTGCATTCCGCATATTTTAAATATCAGTTTAATGGATATTAAACCAGAAACTTTTATTCATGCCTTAGAATCTGATGAAGTATATGTATCTAGTAATACGGCTTGTTCACATGGTAAAAGAAGCGAATCAGTAATGAATATGTATAATGATTTAAAGAGAAGTGAAACTACTATAAGAATAAGTTTATCTTATATGACGCTTCCTAGCGAAGTAAACGACTTTTTAAATAGTTTTGATAAGAACTATGAGAAGTTAAAGAATCTAAAATAAGTTAGTCGTTTGACAAAAAAGATGTGTGTATGTTATTATTTTAATGTATTTTAAATCAGTGATTTGGAGTAGTAAATATCGAAGAAGTTTGTAGAAAGTGGCTGGTTGATGAAAAGCTATAATGGATCGATATTGAATGGACCAAAGAGAGCGTTCTTGAAAATAAGTAGGGAATGTCGGAACTTTCCATTCCGTTAATATTGGAACATATATGATGGTATATGACTATTTTAGGTGGCTTAGAGATTCTTATTCCTATTAATAGGGTAAGAATCTTTTTTTAGGAGGAATATTTATGAAATTTACGAAACGATGGTGCATAAGTAATAAATAATATTAGAGAGGATGCGAGATTTATGGGAAAAATTATATTAACAGGAGATCGACCTACTGGAAGATTACATATCGGACATTATGTCGGTTCTTTAAGAAGAAGAAAAGAATTACAAGATAAAGGAGATTATGAGAAGTTCTATATCGAAATAGCTGATGCTCAAGCTCTAACAGATAACTATGATAATCCTAAAAAGATTAGAGAGAATGTCTTAGAGGTTGCACTTGATTATTTAGCAGTTGGAATAGATCCAAATAAGGTAACAATATTCATTCAATCAGAAGTACCAAGTCTATGTGAATTAACATTCTATTACATGAACTTAGTTACTTTAGCAAGATTAGAAAGAAACCCAACTGTCAAAGAGGAATTAAAATTACGTAAGTTTGAAAATAGTATACCAACAGGTTTCTTAACTTATCCAATAAGTCAAGCCGCTGATATAAGTGGATTTGGGGCTACTATTGTACCAGTTGGAGAAGATCAATTACCAATGATTGAACAAACAAGAGAGATTGTTAGAAGTTTCAATTCGATATATGGAGAAACTTTAAGCTTACCAACTGCTGTTTTACCTGAAAATGAATCATGTTTAAGACTTCCAGGTACTGATGGTATGGCTAAGATGTCTAAGAGTCTAGGAAACTGCATTTATTTAGCAGATGAACCAGAAGTAATCGAAAAGAAGATTATGAGTATGTACACTGATCCAAATCATTTAAGAGTTGAAGATCCAGGTAAAGTTGAAGGCAATACAGTATTTACATATTTAGATGTTTTCTGTAAAGATGAAGATTTTGCAAAATATTTACCAGAATATAAAAATCTTGATGAACTTAAGGACCATTATCGACGTGGCGGACTTGGAGATGTTAAGATAAAACGTTTCTTAAACAATGTTATTCAAGCTGAGTTAGAACCTATAAGAAATCGTAGAAAAGAATGGCAAAAGCGTATTCCTGAAGTATATGAAATATTACGTAAAGGAACAGAAGATGCAAACAAGCATTGTTTGAGTGTTACCAATAGAGTTAAGAGTGCTATGGGAATAAACTATTTTGAAGATTCATCATTAGTCGATGAATATGTAAGCAAGTATGAAGAAGAGAATTAATTCTCTTCTTTTTTAATCTTTTATGATAAAATTATTAAGAGGTGAAATGATGGAACTCTTAGATATATATGATGAAGAATTAAACCATTTAGGAGTAGAAAAGCGTGATATCGTTCATGAGAAAGCTCTATGGCATCAAACAGTTCATTGCTGGCTTTATGACGATGCTGGCAATATCTATTTTCAAATAAGGAAAGATGAGGGAACTCTCTATACTACCTCTAGTGGACACATATTGGCGGGAGAAAGTGTAAAAGAAGCCTTTGGTCGCGAAATATTTGAAGAATTGGGGTATAAAATAGATTATGACAAAGCTGAACTTATCGATGTTGTCAAATTTATGATGGATAAAGTAAAAAAGGATGGAACAATCTTTAAGGATCGTGCTTTTGCTAATGTTTATGCATGTAAGTTTAATGATAAGGTTTCTAAATTTAATTTTGACACTGATGAGGTACTTGGATTAGTAAGAGTAAATGCTAAGGAGACATATGATTTATTTCATAATCGAATAAATTATATCAAAGGGGATAAGATAGTAAAAAGTAATGATTTGATTATAAGTGAAGAAACGGTATTTAGCGTATCAGACTTTTTAGTAAACGAAGGCGAAGATGTTTTAACTAAATATGGAGATGTATTAAGATTTATTATAGATAAGGATGAAAGAAAATGAAAAGAATAAAAGATTATATTATTAATTTTATTGATGGTTTTTGTATGGCTTTAGCTGATAGTGTTCCTGGAGTAAGTGGAGGAACCATAGCGTTTTTATTAGGCTTTTATGATAATTTTATCAACTCTTTAGATGATATCTTAAGAGGAAACTTAGAAAGTAAAAAGAAAGCTTTAAAATACTTGATAAAAATAGGTATTGGCTGGGTAGTAGGATTTGGTTTATCAGCAACAATTCTATCAAATCTTTTCTCAACAAAGGTCTATTTAATGAGTTCATTATTTATTGGCTTTATAATAGCAGCTATACCGCTTGTAGTAAAAGATGAAATCGATTCTGTAAAGGGACATTATAAGAATATCGTATTTGCTATTTTAGGTGTAGCTATCGTCGTAGGTATCTCCATTCTTACACAAAAAGGGGGATTTAGCGTTGATACAGCAAATTTAAATCCATTTACTATTCTTTACGTGTTTATATGTGCAGGAATTGCTATAACAGCTATGGTTTTACCTGGAGTTTCTGGTTCAACACTATTATTAATATTTGGACTTTATGCTCCCATAATGAATGCAATTAAAACCTTATTGCACTTTGATTTTAGTGTATTACCATTACTTATCATATTTGGATTAGGTATCTTAACAGGTATCGTATCTTTTGTTAAATTGGTTAGAATTTGCCTAGCTAAGTATCGTAGTCAAACGATATATGTCATAATTGGTATGATGATTGGATCTTTATATGCAATTGTCTTAGGACCTACAACTATAGCTGATGCTAACTTTAAGATGCTGGATTTTTCAACGTTTAGCATACCATTCTTTATACTTGGAATCGTAATAATTATTGGATTAGAAATGCTAAAAAAGGTCTTAAAAAGAGATTGACAAGGACTTGGAACCTCTAGTTCCAAATCCTTGTTTTATTTTCTACTATAATTTATTAAATGTTATAATGCCTTAGTGTTTTATAGTGAAAGGAATTAAAAGATGAAATGGATAACATGGACCAAAGAATTAGTAGAAACATTTATTGAAGAAGGTAATTTAAATGAACGGCAATCGTTCTTAATTAGAACTAGAGCAAAAGGATATCCAATAGCAGAACAAGCTAGACTTTTAAACTTAAGTGTAGATCAAGTCAATAAAGATATTGCTAAATTGAAAAAGATATACGATAAAACATCAGAGAAAAGTAATATCTTACCTAAGAGAAAATGATTACAGATTTATTACACTTTTTATCATTATATATTACATGAGAAACATTCATTATTATGAGAAAATAGAAAAGGTGTTAAATTAAAGGAGGATTATATATGGAAAGTAAAGTTAAATGGTTTAACAACGAAAAAGGTTTTGGTTTTATAGAATATAAGGAGAATGAAGATATTTTTGTACATTATTCTGCAATTAAAAAGGAAGGTTATAAAACTCTATCTGAGGGAGAATATGTTCATTTTGATTTAGTTAATACAGAAAAAGGATATCAAGCAAGAGAAGTAGAAGTATTAGAATGTGTAGGAATAGATGAATAATATAATGTATCTTGTAAATACCAATAATAGTAAAAATATTAATTATTTTTTAAAACGTTATTGTAGTCATAATCATCAACAATAACTACACTAGAACTAAACACTTTTATAAGTGTTTTTTTTGTCTTATTATTATATAATACTTATGGTGAGTTGTATGACTATAGAAGACTATATAAAAAGATATGGGGATGTTCCCTTCTTAATAAAACCCTTTAATGAAGTAGATAATGTTATATTATCGTTAATATCATATCTTGATTTTGATGGTATATTAGATGTAAATGAAAGTCTTACTTTAAAGGAAGCAGCGAAACTTTTTTTCAAAAGATATAACAAATTGGAAATAAAGACCAGTTTTTATAGTATAAAAAATGCTATTGAGACTTTTGATTTAATCAAAGATACGATAAGATATAGCGATTTGCGTCTTTATAATTATGTTTATAAACGAGACTATTATGAACAATTTTCGGCATTATTCATAGATTTAACTGATAAGCTTACTTATATTTCTTTTGAAGGTACTGATGAATTAATAAGTGGTTGGGGAGAGGATGCTGCTCTTTCATATAGTTTTCCAGTTCCTGCTCAAAAGGATGCTATCGACTATGTTAATAAAAGGATTCCTATATTTGATAATCGCAAATATATCTTAGGAGGTCATTCTAAGGGAGGAAATCTTGCTCTAGTAGCAGGTATGTACGCCAAATTTTCTATAAGAAGAAAGATTATAAAGATATATAGTAATGATGGTCCTGGATTGCGTTTAAAAGAGTTTAAATCTATAAGATATAAACGTATTGAGCATAAATATCATCTTATCGTGCCAAAATATTCAATAGTGGGAATGTTTTTACATCCTAAAGTGGATAAAATAGTAGTAGATACAACTATAAGAGGACCATTAACTCACTGTGTTAAATTTTGGAGAGTAAAAAATGACCATTTTAAAAGATCAGAGATAACTCCATTTAGTAAAAAGCTTGATGAAACGATTACTACTTGGTTAGAATCATATAATGATTTAGAGAGAAAAGAGTTTATCAATAATATATTAGAGATATTTAGAAAATGTCATATTGAATCTCTTTTGGATATAAAAGAAGCAAAGTTAAAAAGTGCTATTAAGATTTTAAGAGAGAGTAAAAAGTTAGACAAAAAGAGCAAAGGTATCCTAGTGGCTTTGTTTACAACTTCTATTGATAGCATTATAAAAAGGGGTAATTGACATAGTAAATAAAAAAAAGTTATCATATTTAATCTGATATGATATAATTCTATTATAGGATATGAGGTTATTGATATGGAATTTGATACACGTCATTTAGAAATTAAGAAGTTTATTCCTGAATATATTCCCATAATGTATTCTACTTGGGGTACAGATAGAGAAGTCGGTAGATATATGCCTGGTTTTAGAACAGAGTGGGATATCGAGGGGTTCACTAATTATATCTTACGTACATACAAGGATGAATATCATACAAGAGCCGTTATAAAAGAAAAAGAAAGTAATAAAATTATTGGAAATATATCAATATATCAAGAGGATAGTAGAAGTAAGTCTGTTAATCTATGGATTATTAAAGATTATTGGAATAAAGGATATGGAACAGAAACCATGAATGGTATTGTAAAAATACTAAAAGCTGAAGGGGTAGGATCTATTTATGCAACATGTGATGGTAGAAATCTAGGAGCTGTTCGTATGCTTGAAAAAACCAATTTTGAGCTTATTGATAAGATAAAGGATTATCGTACTGATATTGATGGTAATATCGGTGATGAATTATTATATGAAATTGAATTAAAAAAAGTTTCTTATTAGAAACTTTTTTAATTGTTAATATGTTCCTTTATAAAGATTTTATCGGGAACGACATCCATTAATTGACCAGGATTGCAATTTAGATAAGTACAAAATTCTTCAATATATTTAAATGAGATAGCTGTTGTGTCTCCACGAATTATTCTATTTAAATTTCGTGATGTTATATTCATTTTTTGACAAAGCCAATATTTGGATTTGCCATTTTTTTTGAGCAATTTTTCTATGTTCATTTTTATCATAATAATCAATCCCAGTATCATTTTATATAATATAGTGATTATAG
>CAMXBB010000052.1 GCA_947179265.1 uncultured Bacillota bacterium | reverse complement strand
CTCTATTACTTCTAACATAATAACTTTTACCTGCTGTTGGCAATCCAAATAGTTCAATAAAACTATTACCTTTATTATTTTTCATAATTATAATTCACTAATATATTTCCCTTCTAATTTTTTTGCTTCTTCTTTTATATTGAAACCATTTTTTGATATTTCTTCAATAGTATTGGTTCTTTTGTATCTAGAAAAGCAATTCAATATTTTATTTGCCCACTCTTCAGAAGTATTACTTAAAGACATGAAAACAGTTGAATCTAATACTTTTGTCTCTTTAGTCATATCATCAGATAGAACACAAAGTAAGCCAGCTGCTTGAGCTTCAACTCCAACTACAGGTAATCCCTCATATAAAGAAGGTAACAAGAAAACATCAAAAGCTTGATATAATTCATTAGCATCACTTCTTTGTCCTAAGAATCTTACTGAATCAGATATTCCTAAGCTTGAAACTTTTTCCTTTATTTCTTCTTGTAATGGTCCTTGACCAGCTAATAAAAGAAGAGAATTTGGATGTTTCTTGTGAACTTCATTAAAAATATCTATTAAAAATTGATGATTTTTTTGTCCAACAAATCTTCCAATATGACCTATTACTAAAGTTTCCTCACCTATTTCTAGTTCTTTTCGCTTATCTTTTCTAATCTTCTCGTCATATTTAAACTTATCTAAATCAATAGCATTGTTTAATAGATATACATTTCCTTTATCATACTCTTTGTCTCCAAATAACCATCTTCCAGCTAATTCAGAACAACACATATAACGATTGGCATAGATTTTACTTAAAGGTCTTAATACTTGTTTCAATAGATTTTTCTTTTTTTCTTTTTTATTAGTTGTAGAATGACTATGAGCAATTCTTACAGGAACCTTAGCAGATTTAGCAGCCCACAAACTGAAAAAAGACAACGTATTAATATGTGAATGTACTATTTTATACTTTCCTTCTTTTAAAACTCTCTTTAATTCTTTATGATATTTTAGAACTTTTTGATATGGAGGAATTAATATAACTCTCCCACCCATCTTTTGTATTTCATCATAAGGAATATTTGTAGAATCATCATCACAGATGAAATCGAATTGAACTTTATCTCTATCAATATTTTTATAATAGTTCATAACGACAGCTTCAACTCCACCGCCAACCCATTTTCCCATAATTTCGGCAACACGCAATTGCTCATCTTTCGTATTATTCATATGAACCTACTCCTTTTTAGTACAATCTCATCTATACTCATATATGTCTATCCAATTATACATTTTAATTATATCATGTAAAATAACAGATAATCAAAAATTCCACGTTTTATTGACACTAATACACAAAAAAAGACTGAAGATTTCAGCCTTTTGATATCTTATAATCCTTTTAATACAACGATAAATGTTTTAAAGAATATCATAACATCTGTTTTAAAACACATATCTTTAGAATACTTAGATTCCATTTTTAATCTTGTTTTAAAAGTTGTATTACTTCTACCACTTACTTGCCATAATCCAGTTAATCCTGGTTTACTTTTAACGATATCTTCATAAAATATTCCCATATCTTTAATTTCTCTTGGTAAATAAGGTCTATTACCTATTAAGGACATATCACCTTTTAATACATTAAATAATTGTGGTAATTCATCAATACTTGTTTTTCTAATAAATTTACCAACTTTTGTTATACGTGGATCATTTACTAACTTTTTATTAATTTGATATTCTTCCCTAACTGCAGGATCCTTCTCAAGCATTTCAAATAATACTTTATCAGCATCTGGTATCATAGATCTAAATTTATAGAATTTAAATAGTTTACCATCTAATCCTATTCTATCTTGAGTAAATATTGCATTACCCTTACTTTCTAATCTTATAGCTATAATTGTAAATAAAAATACTGGTGATAACACAATAATTCCTATTAAACTTACAACTATGTCAAATAAACGTTTCAAACTCAAATATAAAGACTTTGAAATAGATAATTCTGCAGTCATGACGTTACTTCCGTACATAACTAAAACCCCCTCTTTTTCTTTGCTCTTCTTTGTTGTTTGAGTGATATAATAGCACATTTTGTTACCAGTTGTCAAATTTTTGATAGGAATAACACCATAATATTATAATAAATGATATTGGAACATTTTTCATGAAATTAAGAAAGGTTTAACTCATATTGACAAAAATTTACATAATAAGTAAAAAAGAGGAGTTATTCCTCTTTCTCATTAAACTTCTTATAATAATTATATCTATCCATTGCTTCCTTTTTATTAGCTTCTAATAGTTCATGAGCAACTTCAGGATTTTTCTTATATATACTATTGTATCTTACCTCATTCTTTAGTAATTCTTCATATAGATCAAAATTAGGTTCTTTACTATCAATAGTTAATTGCTCATCAAGTGGATTATAACGCATTAAAGTTAAGTATCCTGATTCAACTACTAGTTTTTGTTCTCTATTAGCATTACATAATCCACCTTTTATTCCTTGTTCAATACATGGTGAATAAGCAATGATTATTGATGGACCATTATGTTCTTCAGCTTCTTTGAATGCTTTTATTGCTTGCATTGGATTAGCTCCTAAAGAGATATTAGCAACATAACAATTTGGGTAAGACATTGCTATTCTAAATAAATCTTTCTTTTTTGTCCTTTTTCCACTATCAGCAAATTGAGCTACTGCTCCATATCTACTAGACTTACTTGCTTGTCCTCCAGTATTAGAATACACTTCGGTATCCAATACTAATATATTGATATTTGAATTACTTGACAATACGTGGTCTATTCCACCAAATCCAATATCATAAGCCCAACCATCACCACCAATCGCCCATACACTACGAGCTGGAATGTAATCAATTAAATCTCGGAGTTCTCGATTGATACTATTTTTCATTAGTTTATGTTTGATATCTAATGTAATATCAAAATCATTCATATTTTCTAACCATAATATATAAAGCTCTTTTATCTCTTCACTTACATTATCGATAGTTGATTCCATAATATTTTTAATTCTATTTCTGCTTGTATCATAGCTGATAAGCATTCCATAGCCAAATTCGGCATTATCCTCAAATAAGGAATTAGCCCATGGAACTGAATATGGTGTCGATGGAGCTGATCCTCCGTATATTGAAGAACATCCCGTAGCATTAGCAATTACTAACTTATCTCCCATTAATTGAGTTAATAGTTTAATATATGGAGTTTCTCCACATCCAGCACAAGAACCTGAAAATTCAAATTTAGGTTCGCACAACTGGCTTCCTTTAATCGTATATTTATTCATTAAACCTTCTGGGTTCTTATGATTTTTAAACCACGAAGCTGCAGTTTTTGCTTCTTCTTCACTGTATTCACCAAATCTTAAAGCTTTTTCTGATCCCTTACCAGGACATACATTGATACATAAGCCACAACTTGTACAATCAGCTTCACTTACCTTGATTACATAATTCATTCCATCTTTACCTAAAAGTGGGATACCAACATTTTCATCCTCTGTTACAAAAGGTCTTATTACAGCATGAGGACATACTAAACTACACATTCCACATTCAATACATGCATCCTTATTCCATTTAGGCACAAATGTAGAAGTACGTCTTTTTTCATTTCTTGATAGAGCACAAGGGAAGGTTCCATCTCGGTAATCCATAAGTTCAGATACCGTTAATTCATCTCCTCTTCTCTCATTAATCATAGCAATTACATCTCTAGACTCTTCTTTTTCCTCATCCTTATAATTTAATGTTCCATCAAATTCTATCAGATTATCCATTCCATAAACTATAGCAAGTTTATTTCCTTTTATAACTTCTTCGCCCTTAGTTCTAAACAACTCTTCGATTGATTTGTTTACAGCATCAATCGCATTATCATATCCAAGAAGTGATAGAATAATCGTTTCCATTATCTTACTAATCTTACCCTTAATACCACAACGTATTGCAATATCTTCGGCATCAATTGTGTATAATTTAATATTTTTATTTACAATTAATTTCTTAACTTTATTAGGCAAGAATTCATTCATATCTTTTTTATTAGTACTTATTAGTAAAATACCATTATTTTTAAGTTCATCAACCATATCAAATTTAAATAGATATTCATCTTTAGTAATAACCAATATATCTGGATCAGTTACATAGTATGGCGCTTTAATTGGATGCTCACCAATTCGTAAATTACATATAGTAACTCCACCACTCTTTTTAGAATCATATTGATTATATCCTTGTACAAAGGTATTTTTATCTTCTCCTAAAAGATGCAAAATATCTTTACTAGTAGATACCATTCCATCACTACCATAGCCATATATCTTAATCTCTTTATTACCTAAATTCAATCTATAAGGTAAGATATTTAAACTTAGATTAGTTACATCATCAGTAATTCCGATAGTAAAATGCTCTAATGGTTTACTATCTAACATCTTATAAACGGCATAGATTTGATCTGGTGTCGTATTCTTTGATGATAATCCATATCTTCCACCAACAATTTGGATATCACGATTTTTTAATACTGCACATACATCTAAATATAATGGTTCTCCCATACTTCCTGGTTCTTTAGTTCTATCTAAAACAGCAATTTTAGTTACTGTATCAGGTAAAACATTTAATAAATATTCCTTGCTAAATGGACGATATAGATGAACTTCTATTAAACCAACATGTTCCCCCGATGAATTTAAATCATCTACTACTAATTTAATAGTGTCACACACACTTCCCATAGCAATAATAATATTTCTTGCTTTAGGATCTCCATAATAATTAAATGGCTTATAATATGAACCAGTTAACTTATTTATCTCCATCATATAATTATTAACAACATCAGGCATGGTATCATATAAAAAGTTACGAGCTTCTACAGATTGAAAATAGATATCTTCATTTTCAGCCATACCTTTTTGAATACCAGCATTGACATTTAAAGCTTTAGATTTAAACTTTCTTATACTGTCATAATCGATCAAAGAAATAAGATCATCTCTAGACAAAGCATCAATCGTATTGACTTCATGACTAGTTCTAAATCCATCAAAGAAATGAAGAAAAGGAAGTGACCCTTTAATAGCACTTAAATGAGCAACAGCACTTAGTCTTGCTGCATCCTCAACATTACTTGATGCTAGCATACAAAATCCTGTTTGTCTTACAGCATAGACATCAGAATGATCACCAAATATTGATAATGCATGAGTTGCTACTGTTCTAGCAGCTACGTGAATAACTCCTGGTAAACATTCACCGGCCATCTTGTACATATTAGGAATCATAAGAAGCAAGCCTTGAGATGCTGTAAAAGTCGTACTTAATGATCCCGCAAGTAAAGCTCCGTGCATACATCCAGCTGCTCCTGCTTCACTTTGCATTTCTATTACTTTTACTCTGTCATTAAATAAATTCTTTTCACCCTTATTACTTAATATATCAACTTCACTAGCCATCGTACTACTAGGAGTTATTGGATAAATACTTGCAACTTCAGAAAACACATAAGCAACATCGGCACACGCTTTATTTCCATCTACTATTTTTTTCATAATATCACCTTAACTACCATAATTATAACAATATTTTGGCAAAATAAAAAGAGGACTTACGCCTCTTAGTATGCATATATTGCACTAACAATAATAGCAAGTAAGATAAATAAAACTAATATTATGAAAAAACTATTAGTTATATTATTACCTTTACATGTATTATTTGAGGAATGAGAATTACAACACATATTATTCACCTCCACTCTATAAGAATGCCCCTACAATGATTATAAGTAAAATAAATAGTACTAATATGAACGCAGCGCCAGAAATATTATTACAACATTTATTCATTATTCTCCCTCCTTTTCATTACTCACTTTATTGTATGGTAAAAATACAATTTTGGTGCATAATCCCACAAAAAAATAAGTCACATTTGACTTATTTTACGATAATTGTTTTTACATCAGACCATTCACCATAAGTAGTCTTTCCAATCTTTACTCCTGCTCTTACCATTACTTCATATTCTAACCCTCCCGTTAACTTACTTATCTTCTTACTCGTAGTTTTACTTGTCACATACTTCCATGTATCAGTTCCTTTAACTCGATAAGCTATTTGATAAGTTTTTGCACCATTTACTTTAGAATATTTAATAGTTATTGATTTTTTAGCAGTCGTTGGATTTTTAATACTTACTTTTTTAGGTATTATCTTAAATGATGTTGTTTTTACTCCAGTATAGTTACCTTTAAATTTAACTGTTACTATAGCTTTTCCAGCATTTTTATGATTCTTGTATATAACTTTATAGTCAGTTCCTCTCTTTAAGACTTTACCATTTAATTTTACTTCCACACCTGGTTTTAAGTATGATCCAGTTTGTATTTGATTTGTTATAGCAGTTATAGTAGCTTTCTTTGCATTAATCTTAGGTACTGTTACTTTAACTGTTGCTTTTTTTCCATTTGAAGTCTTAACTGTTATAGTTGCTGTTCCAGCATTAACTGCCGTAATCTTACCATTAGCATCTACTGTTGCAATCTTTTTATTTGAACTTGACCAAGTTAATGTCTTACTATCAGTAGTATTACTTGGATTGATCGTTGCTTTTACAGTTGTTGATTTTCCTATAGAAACTTTTAAAGTTTTCTTATTTAGTTTAACCGATTTAATTGGTACTTGATTCTTTACCATTACATTTATTGACGCGGTCTTTCCATTAACAGTTTTTACTGTGATTGTTGCTGTTCCAGCCTTGATTCCTTTAACATTGCCATTATTATCAACAGTTGCTACCTTTTTATTTGAACTCGTCCAACTTAATACTTTGGAATCAGTTGTATAATTTGGATTAATAGTTGCAGTTAATTTACCCTTTTTACCAACAAATACTGTTAAAGCTATTTGATCTATTTTAATACTGGTTATTGAAGTTAATACATTTACAGTAATTGATGTCGTTTTACCATTTGCAGCTGTAATAGTTACTATTGCAGTACCACCACCGATGGCTTTGACATTTCCATTTGCATCGACTGTTGCTACTTTCTCATTATTACTACTCCAAATTAATTCTTTTGAATCCATCGTATTACTAGGATTAATAGTTACAATTATTTTTTCAGTTTGACCAATTTGTAAAGATAGATTGGTTTTATTAACTACAATAGATGTAATAGGATTCTTTACTGATAAATATCCAGGTGTATCTTTTCTATCTATTCTAGCATACTCACTATCTAGATGAGCTTTATCATAGATTGTTCCATCACTACCAACTAAACTTTTAGAATCTGCAAACATACTATTGCTAGTTGTAACGGAAGATGTATTCCATTTTTGTGAAACATAAATTCTTTTTAAATTCAATGTATAACTAAACATACAAGCCATATTTTCAACTTTAGATGTATCAAAATTACTTAAATCCAATTCCTCTAATGAACTATCATATTGAAACATAGAGGACATACTAATAACCTTTGAAGTATCAAAAGAACTTAAGTCTAAAGATGTTAACTCAGATGCTCCTTCAAACATACTATTCATATATCTTACATTTGAAGTATTAAATGAACTTACATTCAAAGATTTTAAATGTGCTGTTGACCAAAACATCATTCGCATATCTGTTACATTACTTGTATCAAAACTACTCAAATCTAAAGTTGGTAAGATATTGTTCATATGAAACATATATGACATATCTTTTACTTCACTAGTATTAACATTTTCTAATCCTTCAATACTTGTAACGCCAGCCATATCTCTAAATATCGCTGCAGAATTCTCATTAAAGTATAAAATTCCATCATATTGAATATACATATTCTCAGAAGTTCCTTCTTTTTTCAAACATACCATTACTGATCCATCATCAGCTTTAGATATATCATATTCACCAACACAATCAGTAACCTTTTCTCCATTATTAAATACTATTTTTCTAATATCTGCATATTGAAAACCATCTATACGTGATGAATCTTTATACTCTTCTAAATACTTTTTCAATTGGCCTCCATCTCTCCAATTAAATTGCTCATCTCTAGTCGACTCTAATTTCCAATAGACTTTATTTTCTTCAGCTTTTACATCACTAATACAGAAGAAAACACTAATTAAAAATAATAAACTAAATATACCTTTTTTCATAAAAACTCTCCTATGCAAAATATTATAAATCGTGTAATAAAAAAAATAAATACTCTTTCACTAGAAAAATTAG
>CAMXBB010000051.1 GCA_947179265.1 uncultured Bacillota bacterium | reverse complement strand
GATTGAGAGATGATTATAATGGGACACTTACATTTAAGAAAACTTCTAATATCTGAAACAATGTATAAAGATAAAAAAGCTCCAAAACATAAATGTGTTTTTGAAAAACATTACATATTAAAAGTTATAGATCAAAGTAATATCATTAACTATTATAATGTTACGAAATGTAACCAATGTTTGTCTTTTAAAAGTATTCCAGAAGAAGGGAATATTCAAGGCCATATTTTTCATGAACTTTCTGATGAAGAAAGGAAGTTACCAGCTATAGAAGGTTTTTGTAAGCATTATTACTTAATGGCCTTTTCTAAGTTGGAAAATGTTTCTTATAGTGATAGATTATAAGAATAGTTTATATTTGAAAGATCATAACTAATGTAGTATACGATGAAAGTAATTTAATTGTTAATAATTTTTTGTTAAAGATATTTGATTTTTTTTGTGAAGTGTAGTAGTATAGACCATATTTTTAATTTGAGTTCTTAGCTTGGGAGGTTTTATATATGGCTAATGAGTATGATAAAAAATTTGGAAGATTAAGAGAATATATGGAGTCAAAATATGGGAAGGCCTATCTTACTGCTATTTCAAAATTAAGTGTTTCTGATCCTTATGATGAAAATGGAGTAATTAAAACAGAGTATGTATTAACATCTGATGAAGAAGATGCTTTAAGATATTTTATTCCAGAAACAGAGCAATTTTTAGATCAAAATGATAATTCTGAAAGAGAACAAAAATCTTTAGATAAAAGGTATCAAGAATTTCTAGAAGATGTTAGAAAGAACACAGAAAAAGTAGCTTCTTTCTCTCAAGCTTCTGAAAGTAATGCTGACATGACTTGGGAAATTGTAGGAGTTGAATTCTTAGGTTGGAAAGTAGTAGAAAAATATGGTGATGACATCTATCAAAAGGCATCTGAAGAAGTTCCTCATGATAAGGTTGGATATCTAAGAGCATTTTATAGAAGAATTCAAACAATGTTTCATAGAGATTTTTCAAAGGCAAATATAAAATTAGGTCATCTTATTCGTGAAGCGGTTGCACCTTCGATATTAATGGATTTAGATTACTTTATAAAATTGTTAGAAGAAAAAGGTATACCATCTTATATTGATTTTGAAACTAATACATTTCATTATAATGCAGTACCCAAAAAAGAAAAAGAGAAAAAATTGTAGCAATGTTTATTGCTACTTTTTCTTTATATAAAAACTACTTTAATAAAAGTAGTTTTATTTTTGTGGAGTTAAAACTTTTTTTACGCCCTCATCTATAACGTTATCATCTAATGTTACTCTTCTTGTTTTAGCACGCCATTCATCTAAGCTAGAAAAGAATTCACTTAGATATGGAAATCTTTGAACTAAAGAAGCTGCATCAAATGAGATATCAAAGTGTTCAGCATAGTAAGTGCATAAGGTAGTTAATGCCTTTTCTATCTCTTCACGTGATTTAAATTTCCTTCTTTTTAGTTTCTCTAAGTTATTTTTAGCTATAACTACAAAATATTCATAACTTTCCGCAGGGATTGTTCCAGGTATATATTTCCCATACTTTTCATTAATGGCACTTATTTGTGCTCCGCTTAAGGCATTAAGTCCTCCGCCCCATGGATTATATCCATCTAATGGTGAATAAAATACTTCTCCTTTATGTTCTGGTATTGTTATTACCATATCTTTGCAGACATACTCAATTCCTTCCTTTTTTGATATTAATTTAGATAGTGCTTCTGCAAGACTTTTTTCTAAATAAAAATTGTTTTCATATTGATATGCCATAATATCTCCTTTAGAGGAATTATTATAACATAAAAAATATAATTATATATCCCAAATTACATATTGCATTTTTTCTATTTATAAAATATTATAAACTGAAAAGGAAGTGTGATATATGAAAATATTTAATGTAGAAGATGGTAAGAAAAAAGTTTATGTACAAATGAATGATATAACGATGCTAAGTCAAGCTGTAGATAATGTTCCTGCATCCATTTTAGGTAAAATATATAGTGGATCAATTGTAGTATGTGATAGTAATAGAATGAACTTTATTGAGTTCTCATCTCCTGAAGAGATTCGTTTTTTTGAAAACCAAGATTGGATTGTTGATTATAAAAAATTAAGAAATTTATCAGAAAAGGAATTAATAGCAATGTGGCAAAGTATTTTAGATGAGATATATGCTATGGGAGCCAATTATGTTTCAATGTCTGAAAAAGAGAGATTAGAAGCAGAAAATCGTTTTTCTCTTTTGTATTATAAGTCTGAATATATTTCTGAGATTATATTCTTAAAAAGAGGAATGACTCAAATGCCTTTTCCAGTTGTACCTGATTCAGATGGTTTTACTTTTGCAGGTGACTCAGGGGAAACATACACAATTAAAAGCAGCTTAGATCCTAATAAGTTTTTACTTTTTAGAAGTGATGGCAAGTCAATATCAGATTATGAGGAAATTCCTCAAGGATTCTTAAAAAGTGGTGTTGCTATTGCTTTAGTAGATAAAAGGCATGAAGATAATTTCTATGGCGACTATGACATGAGTTATTCAATGAGTGATGATAGAAGGTATTTAATAATTGGATTTAAGGTCAAGAGTTATACTTCAGATACACCAACGGAGAGAAAATCTTTTGGAAGTGGAATAAAGAAATTGGTTAATAGATTTTTAGGTAGAAGTAATTAATTAAAATTAAAACCCTAGTTGATTTAATTCAATTAGGGTTTTGTTGTTATTAATGATAAAAACAAACTATATTAAAAGATAATCTAAGAGTTTTTTGCTAGCAAATGGTAAATTTAAATTTTTATTTTTTGCTAGATAGATATTATTTATAGGAATGTCTTTATTAATCTTTAATTCTTTTAAATTAGGATAATTTCTTCTAGCTAGTTCAATAATTGAAAATCCAAAACCAAATCCGGCATCTGTAAATTCCAAAACCAAATCCTGACTTACTACTTCTGTTTTAGCTTCCAAAACTATTCCTTTTTTTATTGTATATTCTTCTAAAAATTTTCTGCTATTTGATTCTCTTTTTTGTAGTATTAGATTTGAAGTTAATAAATCAGATAAATCTTTTATGTTATCTTTTATAAATTTTGGATTATATAGAAATCCTTGTCGTAATTCTTTTATTTTTAATGACTCAATGCTATTATTTTTTAGTTTTCCTTCATTATATATCACGAAATCTAATTTACCTTTTTCTAAATCTATTAGTAAGTTGTTTGTAAGATCATTAGTAATACTTATATTGATATTTGGGTAATCTTTATGGAATTCTTTTATAGCATCCATGAGAACTATCTTAGTTAGTGTAGTAGATGCCCCAATTTTTATTTCTCCTTTCGTAAGATCTTTAAAGGAAGTGAATTCATTTTCAGCATTGTTTATTAATTCTAATGCACCCTTTACATAGTCGTAAAACATTTTTCCTTCGCTAGTTAATTCCATTCCCTTATTACTTCTTAAAAATAAAGTTCCATCTAATTGGCTTTCTAACTTTTTTATGGCTTGACTTATAGCGGGTTGTGAGATATGAAGCTCTTCACTTGCTCTAGTCATATGTTTGTTTTTTGCTACTACATAAAAAATTCTGTATAATTCCAAATCAATATTCATTATAAGTCCTCCTTATGAATATAATAACACATATATATTTTACTTATCAATTAAGTAAGCATATTATTAAGTTAGAAAGGGAAGATAATATGTTTAAAAATATAAATATTGTAGTTGGTATTACTGGAGGCATAGCAGCTTATAAATTATGTAGTCTCATAAGCTATTTAAAAAGAGAAGGGGCCAATGTTGATGTTATTATGACAAAAAATGCTTGTGAGTTTATTACCCCATTAACTATAGAGACTTTATCTGGAAACAAAGTTGTGAGTGATATGTTTGAAAAAAAAGATTATATGGAAGTAGAACATATTAGCTTAGCCCAAAAGGCTGATTTATTTTTGATAGCTCCAGCGACAGCGAATATTATTGGAAAAGTTGCAAACGGAATAGCAGATGACATGTTATCGACTACAATAATGGCGACAAACTCAAAAGTAATATTTGCTCCAGCTATGAACAATGGAATGTATGAGAATAAAATAGTACAAGATAATATTAAAAAATTAAAAAAGTATGGTTATAAATTTATAGATCCTGTTCACGGTAATTTGGCTTGTGGGTATAAAGCTGTAGGAAAACTTGCTGATACAAATACAATAATAGAATATATAAAAGAATTATTGGAGATAAAATAATATGGATTTAACTAATTTTATTTATGATTTTAATTTATCAACTACTGGAACAATTAAGGATGTATATGAACATTGCAGAGTGGTAAATAGTGGTCGTAAAACACAAATAGATTACACGGGTTCAGTAAGTTTATATGATGTAGTAAATATGTTTAATACTGTATATATAGCGTTTCTTTTAGATATGGGAGAATTTAAAAATATAATAAGCACCTTAGGTAGAGAAGTAATATATGGCTATCATTCAATTAGTGATGATTTTGCATTACTTGCTTTAGATGTCGTAAATCCACATACTAACGTGTTTGATGAAAAAGGTGCGATAGTTAACTTTATTAGTAGAAATAATGAAGTATATGCAATGGCTGACAATGGAAAGAAATTATTTGATAAAGGATATCGAAGCAAACGTGTTGATATCAGTTCAGAAAGTGTTCAGAAATGTTTAAGTATAGTAAAGAGCCACCATCTGTTTTTAGAAAGTTATGAGAATTTGAGAAATAAATTTATATTTGGTAATGGTACAACTGTTATATTTTCAAAAATTGATGGAGATATAATGAGAGACCTTTCAACTTTCACAATTAGTTTTGGAAATTCTTATATGAATACTTATGACTTCATAGAAGTTAAGATTAAATTAGGAGATGAATTAATTATTCTTTATGATGAATCGAAAGTTGAAATTCGTAGTGAAGAAATAAATGATAGTGAGGAAAAAAAGCAGATTATAGATAAATTGTTGAGAAGCATTTTTGTTAATAGTAATAACTTATGTAGCTTATATAAATTGAAGGAGTCTGAAAAGTCTCTAAGAAAGAGGAATTCTGTATGAAAAAAAAGATAATTATAACAGCTGGTGGAACTAGTGAAAAAATAGACAATGTAAGAAAAATAACTAATTCTTCTACAGGGAAACTAGGAATGGTGATTGCTAATGAAATATTAGAAATAAATGAAGATGTTGAAATCTATTATATATGTTCTAAAGATTCGTATCGACCAGAAGATGAAAGAGTGAATGTTATTGAGATAGATGGTACAATTGACTTAAGAGATAAAATTACCAATTTATTACAATCTGAAAGAATAGATTATTTTATTCATTCGATGGCAGTATCTGATTATATGACGGATTATGTTACTACGATAGATAATATTAAGAAAAGTATACTTGCCAGTGATAGTGTTGATGATGTTTTTGAAAATGTTGAAGTAATTGGGGGAACTAAAATTTCTTCATACGAAGATAACTTGGTTATTGTATTAAAACCAACACCAAAGATAATCTCTTTAATTAAAAATCTGAGTCCAAATACTTTTTTAGTAGGATTTAAACTTTTAGATGGGGTAAGTAAAGAAGTACTTATAGAAGTTGCCAGAAAATTAAGAGATAAAAATTCTTGTGATTTAGTGGTAGCAAATGATTTAGCTGATATTAGATTGGGTAATCATGAAGCATACATTATTGATAATGATGATGAAATAATTAAAGCTAATGGAAAAGCTGAAATAGCAAAGATGCTTGTAAGAAAAATGTTTTATTGAAAATAAAAAGTGGAATTTATTACCAAATCTATAATCTAAAAGATATAATTGAACAATTTAATGATTAGTTGTAATACTAATCATTTTTATATGGTAAAATAAGTTTAGGTGATTTTATGTATGATATCGTAATAATTGGTGCAGGACCAGCTGGTTTGACTGCTGGAATCTATGGAGCTAGAGCAGGTAAAAAAGTAATTATTTTAGAATCTACTATGTATGGTGGACAGATAATAAAATCCAATAATGTTGAAAATTATCCAGGTATAAAAACGATAAGTGGATATCAATTTGCAAAAGAATTATATGATCAAGCAATATCTTTTGGATGTGTAATAAAATATGAAAAAGTTACTGGAATAGAAAAGAATAATGTTATTACAAATAAAGAAACTTATTCTACAAAGACTATTATAATAGCGACAGGTCTAAAAAATAAAAAACTTGGTATAAAAAATGAAGAAACATTTATTGGTAAAGGTATATCTTATTGTGCAACATGCGATGGTAATTTTTATAAAGGCAAGAATGTAGCTGTAACTGGTAGTGGAAATACTGCTTTAGAAGAAGCAATTTATCTTAGTAAAATAGTTAAGCATGTATATCTATTAGTTAGATCTCCTAAAATGCATGTTGAATCACTAATGCTAGACAAGGTAAAAGCTATTGATAATATTGATATAATATTTAATGCTAAAATATCAGCAATAGAAGGAAAAGAATCTTTAGAAAGTATTATTTATAATACTAACAACGGTGATAAGAATTTAGATGTCTCAGCGTTATTTGTTGCTATCGGTTATGAACCAAAAACGGATATCTTTTCTTCACTAGTTTCTGTTGATGAGAATGGTTACATTATTTCTAATAATTCAAAGACTAATATTGATAACATTTTTGTAGCAGGTGATGTAAGGACAAAAGAATTAAGACAGCTTACAACTGCTGTATCAGATGGTGCTAATGCTGCTCATCTGGCAAATCTATATATCGATATGAATTAATTGATATTTGATATTAAATGTATTAAAATATTGTTATATGGAGGTTTTATGAGAGATAATATTGGATTTATAATAATATGCGTTATAGCGTTCATAGCAGTTTCCTTATTTGGTTATTTTAAAGGTGGGTCTAATGTTATAAAGAATATTCCATTTTCTTCCATAGAAGAAACTTTAAAAAAAGAAGACCTTGCTATTGTTTACTTTGGTGAACTAACTGAAGAAAAAGAAGAGATGGCTAAAAAGGTTATAGGTGATAGAAAAATTAAACTATATACTTCAAATGCTACAATAGAAGAATTAAATTCGATGTTAGTAGTAAACACTATAACTGTGGATAACAATGATATTTATGTTTTATTTATAAATGCTGATCCAGTTGGATATGTAGTAGGAAATGCTTCACGAGTTATTTTTAAAGAAACAGTCGACGAATTATTTTATGATGAAATACCTACAAGTAAGATAGCGTATGTTGTTCCAAAAAGTAAGGATTTTATTAAGAAAGTTAAAAGCAATAAATATACTATAGCGGTATATGGAATGAATGATTGTATTCATTGTACAAAGTATCTGCCAGTAATAAATAAGATCGCAAAAGATTATGATATAGAGATTAATTATTTTAATAAAAACACTTATGATAATGATCAATATAATGAAATTATGGCACTTGATTTAAAGATTCCTGCTAAGTGTACTATGAATGACAAAGATACAACAATGTTATCAGGTTTTCCAAAACCAATGACGATAATTACTAAGAATGGTAAATTAGTTGATTGTATAAAAGGAAATGTTAAAGAGAGTGTTGTCCTAGAGATGCTAGAAAAATATAAGATTATAAAGAGGGATTAAGATGGATAAAAATGCATATGCTGAACTAATGCTATTTACTAAAAAATTTCCAGGATCTTTAACTTGGTTTAGGTTAAAGAAACATTGTGAAATAATAGATAAACATTTGAATCCTGATGAACAAATAGTTTTTTGTTTTGCTGGACAATTAGATGATAGTACTACTAGTATATTTAATACTGGCGTAATTGCTATTACTAATGAAAGAATAATGATTGCACAAAAAAGATTATTTATTGGTTATAGATTTTCATCTATTACTCCTGATTTATATAATGATATGCAAGTCTACTCAGGTGTAATATGGGGGAAGGTTACTATTGATACGGTAAAAGAGAAAATTAATGTATCTAATCTATCTAAGTCTAGTTTGCCTGAAATAGAAACTATGGTAACTACATCTATGCAAGAAGCAAAGAAAAAATATAAGAAAGAGGGCGAGGATGAATAATTCTCGCTTTGTTTGTAAATAAGTGGTGGTAGTATGAAAAAGATGATATTATTTTTAATTGTTGTAATAAGTATTGTTGGAATATTTATATATAATTATAGTAAGCCAAGAGGTTACGAAATAAGTTATGAATTTAAAGATTTCAATGTGTTTGAAAAATATGATTCTGAAG
>CAMXBB010000050.1 GCA_947179265.1 uncultured Bacillota bacterium | reverse complement strand
ATCTAAGACATTATCATATTCCACATTTGATAATTTATTACCATTTTTGTCAAATAATATGTACTTTCCTTCTTCAGTTTTGAAGAAAAAGACTGATAAAGCAATGTTGTCATTTTTTAATAAAAAAAATGCTGATATGCTTACTATAATTACCATCAAAGTAACAAACATCCATATTCTTTTTTTCATATGTTCACCTAAAACCATTATAACATAAAAACTAGTCATAATTATGACTAGTTATTTATAATACGATAAGTTGTACCTTCTCTAGTATCGATAAGTTCAATACCTTTATTTAATAGTTCATTTCTAATAGAATCGGCAAGTTCAAAATCTTTATTCTTCTTGGCATTATTTCTTTTCTCTATTAATGCTAAAATTTCTTTATCATCATCTATTTTTTCTTCAGGAACGATTAAACCAACTTCAAATACCTTATCAATCTTTTGAATTAAATCAAGTTTAGTATGACCATTTACTTGTTCATCTTTTAATAATTCATATAAAACTGATAAAGCGTTAGCAGTATTTAAATCATTTGATAATTCTCTTATAAATTTATCATTATATGATGCAAAAGCTCCTTCATCTAAGTCACCTTCATCCTTTATTGATGAAATTCTATTTCTTAATTTCTTTAGAGTTGCTTCTGCTTGATTTAAGGCTTCAAAAGAGAATACTAATTGTTTACGATAATGACTATTTAGACACATAAATCTAAAACTTAGTGGATCATACCCTTTTTGTTTAATCAAAGATATTGTCAAAAATTCACCATTACTCTTGCTCATCTTACCTGATTCATCTAATAAGTGTTCATTATGAAACCAATAATTACACCATTTATGTCCTAAATAAGCTTCACTTTGAGCAATCTCATTAGTATGGTGTGGAAAGATATTATCAACTCCACCACCATGAATATCTAAATGTTCTCCAAGATATTTTATGGAAATACCAGAACACTCAATATGCCATCCTGGATATCCTTTTCCAAATGGAGAGTCCCATAATAATTCATGATTTTCGAATTTAGAAGTTGTAAACCATAGAGCAAAATCTGCTTGATTACGTTTATTATCATCATAATCAACACCTTCTCTTGCTCCAACTACCATCTTATCCTCTTGATGATTAGTCAAACAATAATAATCTTTTACCTTGGAAATATCAAAATAAATATTTCCTCCACTTTGATATGCAATATCTTTCTCCATTAGATTTTCAATCATCTTAATATACATATCGATATTAGCTGTTGCTGGAGATACAATCTCTGGTCTCTTGCAATTTAAGGCATCAAAATCTTCAAAGAATGCATCAGTATAAAATTTTGCAATCTCCATAGCAGTTTTATTCTCTCTTTTTCTAGCAACTTCCATCTTATCTTCACCAGAATCAGAATCACTTGTTAGATGCCCAACATCAGTGATATTCATAGCCCTTGTCACATCAAAACCAATATATCTTAAAGTACGATCTAAGATATCATGTCCAATATAATTACGCATATTTCCTATATGTGCATAATGATATACAGTTGGACCACAAGTATACATCTTAACTTTACCTTCCTCTAAAGGAATAAAGTCTTCGACCTTTCTTGTTAATGTATTATATATTTTCATAAATGTCCTCTCTCTTTCATATTATATTCCACTTAACTGTGGCAAAGACATCGAAAATAATTATATTTCATAAATATCACTTTCCTCGCAAAATTATTATAACTTAATACCTTTCATTTATCAACATTATAAAAGATAGATTACTCTACTAAGTAATCTATCTACATAAATTATTTGAATCACGATATTCTTGTAATGACACATTATTAATTTTAACTAAATCAGAAAATTCACTATTCCCATTATATGTTAATAAATAACGAGCCATTACTAAGTAATTATCATTGATATTATTTTCTTGTAATTTTTCTTCATCACACAAACTAAATCCATCTACTGATCCAAATTCATTATTTAATATAATCTTATCATTTTTAACGCGAGATGCTAATATTACTAAAGTATTATTATTAAATATATATCCGCTAGCATCATCATACAAAAGCATTCCATCAACATTATTAATACGCTTTATTTCCCTAATTAATTTAGCACTCTTATCATAGATTACTACCCTATTATTTCTTACATCTCCATCAGCTAATATTAGTACAATGAACTCATCTACTCGACCAATTTTAGAAAAAATCCTTTTAGTAGTAGTTACCTTATTACTATTTATAAAAACCTCAATGCCATTTCCTGTATCAATTGTTGAGAGATTAAAGTCATTATCAATTGCATATGAAAATGTACTTGTGATCGGATTTCCATTATTTAAATTAGTTGTTTTAAATGGATCAATTATTTTAATTGAGGTGGTTGTATAACGCTTTGGTGTTGTAGAAGCTGCTTCCGATAGCTTTTTATTGGCTTCTATTCTTGGAAGTATCACATAAAAAATAAAAGCACATAGACAAGCTAATATTATTAAAAGAACAACTACAAAAATCATTGTTGATGGATCATATTCTTTTACTACATTAGTTTGCTTTTTGGCATTAAATCCTCTAACAGATTGATTCTGAGCAGCTTGTGCTAAAGCCGATTGTTGTGGTTGTTTTATAACTTGAGTTTGAGGAGCATTAGGGTTTACGGTTTGCCCAGCTTGATTTATTTGTGACTGTTGATTATTTTGAGGTGTTACTTGAATTGGTACTGCAATTCTATTAATTTGTTTCGGTGGAGCTGCATTCCTATTATTGGGATTACCATTCATATATTACACCTCTCTATTCTATACGAATTATAACACAAGAATTTAATAATTGTATATATATTTGTCGTATGCTTTGTTAACCTCTTGAAAAGTTGTTTTATCACCTAAATATTTCAAAATATCTTTATACTTTTCATCTCTTTCAAAACATGCTCTATCAATTCTTTGAAATTCAATTATAGTATCATTATCACTAACTTTATTTATATATCCAATATTATTTTTTTTGATATCAGTACTCATGATTATTATGGCATTATTAAAATTAATAAAATCACCATTATTTGCTCTAATAAATCCCTTTTTTATGATTGATGAAAACAAGTTTTTTATATTCGTACTTGCATCTTGATAATTATCTAAAAATAATAATGTATACGGATGATATTTGATTTTATCTAAGATCTTATCATCATCATATCCAACATAACCGGGGTCAGAACCAACGATTCGATTAATACTTGTAGAATTCATAAATTCGTGCATATCTAATTCTAAATAATTATATTTTAGAGTATCAGCAATAATTTTAGCGGTATATCTTTTTCCAACACCTTCAACACCATTAAAAGTCATCGATAATAAACGATTTTCTTTAATTTTTCTTTTAAATAAGCTTTTCAATTTAGATAAATCTTGACCATACACTTTGTTATCTAGATTATTACACAATAGATTATAATTATTTTCATCTAAGATTTTGATATTACATATACTCTCAATTACACTAATAATATCTTCATGAGTTATCATATTATTACTCATTTTTAACTCTTTTTTTACTCTTAAAGCATTTTTATAATCTTTAGCTCTTAAGAATTCATTGCAAGCAAATTCATTTTCTCTACTATTTATTCGCATGCTTACTCTTGAACACACATAATCTAAAACATCTAAAGCTTTATCAGGATTATGATTATTCAAAATGTATTTGTTAGAATATTCAATAATATCTGTTATATTTTCATCATTAATCTTTATTCCGTGGTGTTTTTCATATGAACCTTTTACCCCCATAAGAATATTTTTTGTTTCCTCTAAAGTTGGTTCATCGATATTAACACACATAAAACGCCTTGATAAGGCTTTATCCTTAGCAATAGAATGTTCATATTCACTAATAGTAGTTGCTCCAATTATCTTTATTTCATCACTTGCAAGATATGGTTTTAAGATATTTGCGGCATCAACACTAGATTCTCCACCTCCACTTTTGATAATGGTATGAATCTCATCAATAAAGAGAATAATATTACCATTTCCTTTAATCTCATTGATGATATTATTTATCTTAGTTTCAAATTCTCCACGATATTTCGTATTAGATAATAATGATGACATATCAACACTTATGATTTTATAATCAAGTAAAGCATCTGGTACCTCTTCATTCTTTATTCTTCTTGCTAATTCATATACGATAGCACTCTTACCAACACCAGCTTCTCCGATAAGTAAAGGATTATTTTTTATTTTTCTTAATAATATCTCTTCAATAAAAGATAGTTCTTTATCTCTTCCAATTAGAGGGTCTTTGGAAACTTCATTGAGATTAACTCCAATTGATGATAATATCTTATTCTTATTTTTACTTAATTCATTATACAAAGATTCAATATCAATACCCATTAACATAAGTATTCTTAAAGCTATTCCATCATCATTACTTAAAAGAGATGATAAGAGCCCTATTTCTGATGACATATTAGTATTTCCCTTAAAATCTTCTAATACAATTCTTAATAATGGCGTATATAATATGACATCACTTTTTTTACTAGATTTACCAACTATATTGATAAGTTCTCTTTTAAAGTTTTCATAAGTTAAATCATATTTATTACAAATACGTTGAACTTTCGTTTTTTTTAGTAAACTTAATAGTAAATGTTCAGTACCTACATATGGATGCTTTAAATCTAACATTTCTCTTTCTGCATCTTTTAGTATCTTCCCTACTTCATCATTATAATTATTCATAAAAAAATCCTCCTACTAAATATATGAGGATTTTTAATAAATATTATACATATTCTTTCTTTAATTTTAAGCGATCTGCTAAAGTTGCTAAAAATTCAGAATTAGTTGGTTTTGCTCTATCATAATCTACAGAATTACCAAATATCTCTTCCATAAGGTTATAATCCCCTCTCATCCATGAAACTTCAATGGCATGTCTTATTGCTCTTTCAACTCTAGAAGATGTTGTTTGATATTGCTCTGCAATCGTCGGATACAAGGATTTAGTTATTGCTCCTACTAAACTTGCATCTTTATACATCATCTGAATTCCTTCTCTTATATAAGTATATCCCTTGATATGTGAGGGAATCCCCAAAGAATGAAGAAGATTTGTAATTTCAATCTTTAAATCATTATTAACACTTTCCTTTGTCTTATTAGAAATCTTTAAAATAGCATCTTCTAATGAAGACATATTAAATGGTTTCTTAAAGACATATTCTGGTTTAAACTTATCTAAAGAGGACATCATATCTGATGATATATACTCACTAGTAACAATTACATCTTTCTTTAAGTTTAATTCTCTCAATTTAGCTAATATTGTTAAACCATCAACTCCACTTAACAAATAATTGACGATTAAACAATCATAATCATCATTCAAATGATTTATTGCTTCTTCTCCATTTTCAAAAGTTTTAACTACCGAAATACTACTTGAACTACTGAAATACTGCTTTACTGCATCCATGTGGTTAAGATCATTGTCAACCAACATTATTCGTATTGCCATAATTTCTCCTTTAATTTAAATATATTTCGAACTGCTAAATACATTATAGTATATTGTTTTACAAATTAAAAGACAATATTTTGTCGAATATTATCTTTTTTTGTAAACTAAACACTTGTTATACACTATTTATTTTCAAGAACATATAGTGCCATTTGTAATTGCTCATCATTTTCATCAGTTGGATCCTTAGCGTATTTCTCAGTTAACTCAACTATTATATCTGGAGTTATTCCAATGGTATCTATAGAATCACCTAGTGGAGTAAACCATTTAGCTGTTGTAAATTTTATCATTGCTTCATCACTTAGCGTCGACATTTCTTGAACTTTGCCTTTTCCATAGCTATTTCGACCTATAAGTATTGCCCCATAACTATCATGTAATGCTGCTGCTAATAGTTCACTAGCTGATGCGGTATTAGAATCGATTAATACAACAATATCATATTCTCTTCGCTCTTTAGTCTTATCGTATACATATTCAATTGAATCTTTATTTTCAAGTGAATATATAACATCCCCTTTATGTAAAAACATACTAGCAATATCTGTAGCACTTGTTAAATATCCACCTGTATTTGCTCTCAAATCAAATACTAATGAATCAATATCTTCATCTTCTAATTTTTCTAATGATGATCTAACTTGCTTATATGCATTATCAGAAAATGTTGATAAATGAATATACCCAATTTTCTTCTTATCTCTTTCAAATGTTTTAACAGTTGTTACTGGATAATCTACGATACTCTTCTTCAAACGAAATATATGTTCCTTATTATCCCTCAATACGACTAAGTTAACCTCTTCTTCATCTTTAATAATGTTAACAACTTCCGAGTTACTAACATTTTTGTCAACCTTTTTGCCATTTACTTCAATCAAAATGTCGTTCTTTTTTACTCCAGCTTTAGATGCTGGGGTGTTATCATATACCTCACTTATTATCGTATTACCATCTTTATCTTTAATAATTCCGATACCTAATCCATTATAATTGCCCTTAAGTTTATCTTGTAAATCATAAGCATCATTACTATTCATGTATACTGAATATTTCTCATTAAGATATGATAACATTCCATCAATTGCTGCATCAGCTACCTCATTACTATCGACATCTTTATAATAAGAATTCTTTATTTTATTATATGTAGCGATTATATCTTCTCTAGCACTATCTCTACCATATCCATTGTTACCAAGTTTAACTATGATAAAACCAGTTAGTACACAACAAATAATTGAAAATGTTAATGAAATCATAACTAGTTCTGATAAAGAAAAAAGTGATTTACTATTACTTTCTTTGATGTTAAATATTTTTCTTATGTCTTTCATATCATCACCTTAAAACAATTATAACACAAAGAAAAAAAAGACTAAAGATTTACTCTTTGTCTTGTGATAATTTTTTCAATATTTCTTCAGAATCAGTTATATATGAAGTTACCTTACCATCTTTAATAATCATAAGTGTTGATCTCGTTATGACGATTTCACTTGATTTAGCAGGATTAGTATTCTCTTTACCATCCTTTTTATAGTTAGCTCTATTCATCTTATTAGCTAAATCAACAGTATATAATTTTACTTTATCAGAATTATATGAATATGCTGCTCCCGCATATAAGGCATCTTCGATATCATCTTTGGTATCATAGATTAATACCATATATTCCTTATCTTTTATATCAAATATATTACTTATTAAGATATTCTTAGAATTAAATGCTGGCTCTGTTGTTGTTGTAGTTGTTGGATCTTGAAATAAATCCTTTGAAACAAATTTACCATTCAAATAAACTAGTAAATCTAATAGAACTATTATTACTATTAAAACAATTACAAAACTAACAGCTCTTTTATAATCTTCGTTCATTGCTTGTTGTTTCTTTAATTCTTGCATTTTATAATTTTTATCTAATTTTCTACTCTTTCTCATAAAAACCACCTAGAACCATTATATCATATATTGTAAAAAAAAAACTAAAAAATGGTTATGCTACCATTTTTAGTTTTTCATCAATTGGTTCGAATAATTCTTCATTAGAAGTCAATTCAGATAATTCTTTACGCATCTCTTCAATAGCTTTTTCATTCTCTTTGATCTCTTCGTGGAGTTGTTCATTACGAGCCTCAAAAGCTGTCAATAACGTATTAATATAATTTATTTTGTTTTTCATAACTACACCTCTTCACGAGTTATTATTATATATCAACTATTTTGTAGATGCAACTAAAGTTGATGCATTTGTTATACTTTCTGCAATAGTTAGCATTTCTTTACTATCTAAGGTGTTACTTGTTAAATAATAATCAATTCCATTATTTGTCCAATAAATAGAGTTATTACTTAAAGCACCGATGGTACTACCAAGAATAATAGGTTCACCACTTACTGGAATTACTTCCATCTCTGTATTTCTTACTGACGCTTCTTCTACTAATATAAATGGTTCAGTACCAGCGAATGTTAGTATTACTCGATTACCATTATCAGTGCTAACAGTATCCTTACTAGAAAGGAAAGTGTCTGTAGGTACATATAATGGGTAAATTATTTCATCTAATATATTAGAAGTAGTCTTACTTTCACATTTGTTCTTACATTCTTCTTTTTCTCCACATTCCTTCATGCAATCTTCATCATTAACTTCACTTTCTAAGTTATATTGCTCTAATGAAAAGTAATCAGCACTGAATTTTGGATTATCATTTATTGAATTGATTTTAACATCCATTATGGTATTTCCTTCTTCGTCCTTTACTTGAACATTTTGTACGTTATATTTTTTATCAGTAATAATTGTTTCACTATTTAAT
>CAMXBB010000049.1 GCA_947179265.1 uncultured Bacillota bacterium | reverse complement strand
TGATAAAGCAATAAAAGATTTTTATATGGAAAGAGATAGTATAGAAAAACATGGAATATAAAAAACTTCACTAAATTAGTGAAGTTATTTTTTGTATACGAGTAATTGCTTATCGTGAGCATCTCCATTATAAACACCAATCATTTTATCTCCTAAGGCATATCCAAAATTTCCATAGTGTATAGAATCATAAGCAACTGTTTCATTTGGACAGTCTTGTTTTATCTCTTCTTTTAAAACATTACGATGTTCACCAATGGATATAGAACTAATAGGTACATCAGGATTATTTTCATTATAGCGTATTATAAATTCTTTAGTAGCAACTTTAAATGTTTCATATATTGCTTTTAATTGATCGTAATCTCGATGATTTAAATTAATTTCAGCAGTATTATAAACACCATATCCTTTATCGCGATTAACCCATAATGTCATCTTAGCAATAATAGTACCATCCTCATCTCTTATTACTAGGTTTTGGACACAATCGAGTATCATACTAGCACGCATTATACCAGAGCCTGCTCCAGAAATATGAGCACAGCAACTGCAATATTTTCCGAGAAACAAATTTTCTGGATCTTGCTTAGGAAGCCATTCAAATGAATAAGCGTTTACTTTTCCTTTTAAATCTTCATTTTCATTATTTTCAAATATTAAATTTTTTTCTTTTTTTGTGTAACGCCCAAATATGTTTCTTGGAGCATCTTCAGCATCTTTAAGAATAGATATTGCAATGTCTAATAATCTTTCATCATCAAAGAATCTCGCCAATAATGCAGCAATATGCATATTTTCTTCAGTTGCATTTGGATAGGTTTTCATAAGAAAATAATTCTTACATCTAGTTATAGTAACTTTTAAATGTCTTTGTTCACCTTTATTAGAAGATGAATGTCTAGAAATATCATTAAATACATTATAAACTCTGGAAATGAAACCTGAAGTAGTTTTTTCGATTTCCATAAGATCTTTATAGTTTAAAGTAAAGAATTCTATGAATTCATGGTCTAATTCTTCTCTAGGAGTTAAATCTGTGAAAACTCTATGGATATCATCACCATTTATTTTATATCTATTGGTATTTCCGTTTTCATCATTTTCTAAAAGAATCTTTTCAGTAATAAATGTAGTAGATCTTTGACTTAGTGTTTCATCATCACTAAATACTCCTAAGACTTCAGCAAATTTTAATAGATCGACTAGGTTTCTATTTTCATTATCCTTTTTATCAAATATTTTACTTGCTAGTAACATTCTTTTTAGGTTAGCATTGTAATGGCTTAATAAAAGACTCTGATAATGTTCAGGAATGTTAATATAGAATCTATGACTATAAAGAAAACGATCTTGAATATGATATTGTTCTAGTAATCTAGTATATTCTACAAGTCTAGGGATATTGTCAACTACCGGTTTTACTTTTTCATCAAAGTCATCTAAGTTGCAATCAAAAACTTTTGATATTTTTAAATATCGCATTAAAGAGGGATTCATATTTTCGATTAAAATGATGATATCTTTTTTACTTAAATTACGCATTACAATTCCTTTAAATAGAAACTCATTAGTATCATTAGCATGCTTCAACAACTCTCTAATAACATTTTCATGTTTATTATTAGCAATCATCTTAATATATTCCATATCTCTTAAGAAAGTATCAAAAGTATTTCTTAATTCTTCACTGGATATTATTCTCATCAATTGGTCATGATGAGTAGTATTTATTGATAAAAGATCGATTAAATAATCTAAGAATACTTCAGGTTCATCATTTAATATATTAGAACTACTAGAAAGACTATCAATTTCATCTCGACTTATTTGTATAGGTGCAAAGTCATCTATAAAAACATAATAAGTACCATCTTTCATCGATAAAACTTTACTATCATATTTGTTCATGGCTTTTCTTCTAAAATCCTTGTCAGCTTGCGATGCAAGCATTTTTATATCTTTTGCAGGTATCTCTTTAAAACCATTAAAATCTAGGATGATATGATCATCAAAAGCATCAACATTGATACTTCTTACATTTCTAGGAATAATAACTTTTTTTAGATGTGGACATTTTTTAAAGACATTAGTTCCGATTTCTTCTAATGATTCTGGTAATGTGACACTTCTAGTATTTTTAAACAAAAAGGATAAATCATCAGCAATAGTAGTTATACCTTCTTCAATTATAATATTTTCAAATGGAATTTGAGTTTCTTTTTGAAATACCGTATTCGCTCTAAATAATAAGACTTTACCATAAGAAGAGAAGAATACAATTAATTCTTTTAAATTATGACAATCTTTAAAGGTATCAGGTCCAATACTTTCAATCTCTGAAGGTAAATAAAGTTTTTTTAGATTTTTAGCTCCCGAAAAAGCGAAGTTTAATATATTATAAACGAGATAATTACTATATAAATCTTCACTTATATTTACCAAATAATAACCAATAATGAATTCTTCTTTTTCATTTGCTATTGCATATTGAATGAAAAGTCCATCATCTTTATCGATAATAGCTATATTTTCAACACTTATATATTTTTTATTATTTGAATCAACTACTATTTTCTTCAAAGAAGCCATTTCAGCTAAGGCGGCTATTTCAATCTCTATAACGTTTTCAGGAATGAAGATTTCTTCGATGCTATTACAATGAAATAAAGCTCGAATGCCTAAACTTTTAAGCTTTTTAGGTAACTTAATGGTAGCTAAACTAGTGCATTCTGCTAAAGCAGCATCATCGATATATTCGATATCATCATGCATGTTTATTGATTTTAAACTAGTACAACCTTTAAATAATGAATTAGAAAGATAGGTAAGTGAGTGGGGGATAGTAATCTCGACTAATGATTTACATCCTTCAAAAGCACTATTACCAATCATTCTAAGATTATTTGAAAGTCTTATCTTTTTCAAATTAATACAATCTTTAAATGCATCGTCATCAATTGAGATAACGGAATCTGGTAAGATTATTTCTTCGATATCAGTATTACCTGAAAACATGTCTCTAGTTATTTCCGTTATTCCATCAGGAATAATAGCAACTTTTAAATCTTCTCTCATTTTCATCACCTTTCTATATTTTTAATACTAATCTTTGTTCGCTCTTCCAATCACCAGCATATGCATATCCACCAAAAGAATATTGACCAAATTCTAATGATTGATGAATTGATGATTTGGGATGCTTTTCATCAGTTAGATGTTCAAGTACAGTGTTTCTTGTAGCACCAATTGTTACTTCGCTAAGTTTAATATTATTGTTTTTATTATAAGTTTCTACGAATGCTTTAGCACCTCTCATGAAAGCATTATATATTTTTTCCTTTTCATCATCTGCTCGATGGTTAACTGAAGATTCTACATTATTAAATACAGCATATCCTTCACTACGATTAACATATAGAGTAGATTTGGCAATAATATCTCCAAAAGGATTTCTAATAACTAAATTTTGAACTGAATCATGAATCATACTAGCACGCATTATTCCTTGACCTGCTCCAGCAATATGAGCACAGCAATTGCAATATTTACCTAAAACTAGATTTTGCATGTCTTGTTTTGGAAGCCATTCATAAGAGAATTCCTCACTAATTTCTTCTCTTAGATCATTTTCGGGATTCATATCATAAATAACTTCTCCCTTTTCATCATACTTGATTTCAGTAAAGATATTTCTTGGAGCCTTTTGAGCTTCTTTATATACTACTTGAGCGTCAATCCATGTTTTATTTTCATCATACCAAGCACTTATTAGATTAGCTAATTCTTGATTTGATTGATTTATGCCATCAAATTTGACGTTGGAAAGATAGTTTATACATTTTTCAAGAGTAACTTTTAGTTTTCGTTGTGATCCTTTATCAGATGTACATGTTCTAGATATTTCTCTAAAGTTTATATAAACTCTTTCAATGAATCCAGCTTTTTTTCTTTCATTTTCAATTAATTCTTGATAGTTTTCTAAATAGAAGTTTGCAAATTCTAAATCAAATTCTTCACGTAATAGTCTAAAATTGAATACTCTATGGATATCATCTCCAATAACACGATGACGATTATTTTCTCCATTAGGTAATTTGTCATGGAACATCTTTTCGGTTATGAAAGTTGATGCTCTTTGTCTGATAATCTTATCACTTTCTAAAGCACCAGTTATTTCAAGTAAATTAAGAAGGTCTAGTAAGTTTTGTTTACCTGTTTCTTGATTGTTTAGAATATTACTTTCAACGATAACTCTTTTTATATTAGCATCAAAGACACTTAATAGTTTTTCAAATAAAGGATTATCTGCAAGTGCTATGAAAATAGGATTTAAAAGTATTCTTGATTTTACATTATATTTCTTTAGTAGATTGATAAATTGTTCTATTCTATTACTAGCAAAGATATCAGTGATTAAATCTTTATTTTCACATTCTAAGATTTTAGAATATTTTATGACATATATAAGATAATCTCTATCAAGATTTAAAAGGCTCTCATAAACTTCGAAATTAGTGAACCTCATAAAATATTTGTGATATAATTCTTGATCTCTAACATCGTATTTTTTTAATAGATTGATTGCAAATTTTACTCGAGTAAAATTAGTATCTG
The DNA here is from genome assembly GCA_947179265.1 of uncultured Bacillota bacterium. Classification (GTDB taxonomy): domain Bacteria; phylum Bacillota_I; class Bacilli_A; order RF39; family UBA660; genus CAG-582. The sequence continues at coordinate 3,774 of CAMXBB010000049.1, read as the reverse complement.
CAAGAAGAAAGTCAGTTACAGCATCTTTTTTATCAAGTAGGGTACTTTTATCTATTATATCTATTGCTCTTTCATCAGTAGGTTTTACACATCCATAGAATATTTCTCTATTTTCAAGACTCATATTGGCCATTAAGATACCATTTAAAAAAATTTTATTTCCTAAATCATGTTCATATAAATCATTAAAGAAATCTAAGAACAAAATAGGATTTTCCCTTATTTGTTCAGAATGACTTACAGCTTCATCAATCTCTTGCTTTTTTATTTTAGTTAAAATGTCTCCTTCTTCGATATAATAGGTACCATCATCTAATATGTATAGTTTATATTCTCCTTTATAATCATTATTATATATTTGTTCAACTAATCCCGTTAATACTAAACCATTAGAAAATCTAAGGGTAGCTCCTTTAGGGAAAGCATTTTGACCAACTGCTTTGACATTAGTAGGAATGGTAGCATCTTTTAATTCAGGGCATCCTTTAAAAGCTTCGTTAAAAATTTGAAAAGTTCCTATAGAAGGGAAGATAACCTTGGTAACTTTATCAAAATAAGGTAAGGCATCTTGCATAATAGCAGTTAGGTCCTCAGAATATTCAACTGTTTCGAATGGGATAAAGATATCTTCATCTGAGAATTCTCTAAAGTAATATTTACCTTTATCTCTTATTTTAAATCCTTGACATCCAAATAGTGATAGATTTTGAACTATTAATTTCTTTAAATTGTCACAACCATCAAATGCTGTTCTTTCAATATCATTAACACATGTACAAATAGTTAATTCTTCTAGATTTTTAGCACCAGCGAAGGCATAAGGTCCGATAATGTTAATTGGTCTTATTAATTCACTACCTTCATAGGTTCCAATACAATAATTTGCTAGAGAATAACTTTTATTTTTAGAACCACCAGCATAAAGAATAAACTTTTGAAATTGTTCACTTATTAATGATAAGTTATCTGGAGTCATAAAACGTTTATTTGTAGGGGATACTTCGATTCGCTCTAGAGAATACATATGAGATAATGAATCGTCATGAACTCTTTTTAGCATGCCAGGAATGACAAGACACTTTATACTATGGCAATGTTTTAATGCTCTTTTATCGATTCTTTCAACTGAATCAGGTAAATCGAAGTCTTCAAGATTGATGCAATAATAGAAGGCTTCTTTACCAATGCTAGTTAAGTTTTTTCCTAGATCAACTTTTTTTAATGATGTACAGTTTCTTAAAGCTCCAGATGGTATTATTCTTAAACCTCTTAAATCAATACTTTCTAAGGCTTCACATCCACTAAAGGCATCACTACCCAGCTTTTGGACATTACGACTATTATTAACAACTCTTAAGTTCTTACAATTTCTGAAGCATGCTGTAGGTACTGAAGAGGTTGATAAGTCAACTTCGGTTAATCCTAAACATCCCTCAAATAATCCTTCAGCATAATTTTTTACGTATAGTGGAGCTTCAATTATTATAAATGAAGGAATTTCAGTTAAAGATATACAATTTCTAAAACACCTTGCTCCAACGAAAAGTTTATTTTTTCCTTCATATATTATCTCTGAAAGGTTAGTACAATCATCAAACATCCCTTCAGGTAGTTCGTTAACTTCATCATTTAATTTTACACTAGTTAATTTATGACAATATTTAAAACATTTACTACCAAATTTAAATACATTAGAAGGAAAATGAGTTAAACTTGTACATCCTTCAAAAACACTAGAACCTAATACTATAATTGAAGGATCTAATTCGATATCTAAAGATTCACAATTTTTGAAAAATTCATCAGGTAACATTTCTATATTCTTAGGAAGTTTAATTCTTTTTAATCTTTTACAATTAGCGAATAATTGTTTATTTAAAGAAGTTATACTATCTGGAAGTTCAATCTCTTCAAGAATGTCACATCCAGCAAATACTGCCCAATCAATTTTTTTTACCCCATCAGGTATAATGACCTTCTTTAATCTACGACATTCAGCAAAGGTACGATAATTAATCTCTTCAAGCCCAGAAGGTAAGATTATCTCTTCAAGATTACTACATCCAGAAAATGCTGATGGACCAAGATATTTTAAATTTTTTGGTAGAGTAACTCTTTTTAAATTATGACATTCAGCAAAGGTTCTTTGACCAATATAGTTTACATTATCGGGTATTATAATTTCTTCAATATTACTTTTAAAAAAAGCAAAATCTTCTATTTTTGTTATTGATGCAGGTATTGCTGCTTCAGTAATATCTAATTCCGTACAAGAACTTTTTCCAATTATTGTTGTTCTATCTGGAATGATTAATTTTTTATAAGCACAGTCAGTGTCATATGCTTTTGTTAAAATTCCATGTTTAATATCCATATTAAAACTTCCTCTTTTCGATGGTTTATTATAACATCTTATTTGAATAAATCAATAAAGTTATCTTGCTTATATGATAAAGAGATGTTATTATAAGTCACTAGTAGGTGATATTTGTGGAAAAAAAGGCAAGTTTAGATAATCCGATAGTAATAAAAATCGATAATAATGGGGAAGTTTCAGTTATAAATGAAAATGACAATACAACTATGAAAATACCTAAAGGAGTTATGTTAGCTACAATACATTATGGCTTTGTAATTATCAGTGATTATAAAGGAACTCAAAGAGAAATCGTTTATCCAACAATCAATAGAGTTGATGCTGTTGGAGTAACATCTAGTGGCATAAGGATTTATGAAGATGGTATTAGAGAGTCTTGGGAGTTTAGTAAAAAAGGTGAATTAATACAAGAAATGCCTGATAATCCTATAAGATTAGATTTTACTATGACTGAGAAAGCTTTTGAGCATCAAGATGAATTATTGGGAGAACAACGTGTATTAAATCCAATAACTATTATAATTGGTAACGATAAAAGTAGTAGAAGAATCTTGTTTGATAATCGAGAAGAATATCCAGTTAATCCTGGTGTACTGATTGGTGGAACACATTATGGATTTATCTTAGTAAGAGAAGTAAAAGGAAGACAAGTTGAAAGAGTATTTCCAACTCAAAATCGAATTGAAGCAGTTGGAGTATCTTCACAAGAAACTGATACTGATTTTGATGTGTTTGAAGAAGGTAAATATTTACCTTGGAAGTTTAATAAAACAGGCAAGTTAATTCAAGCAGCATCATACTTTGAGATGAGTGGTAACGATAGAGAATATATTAATGGAAAGATTGAGAGCAATAAAAGTTTAAAGATTTAGTTGGAGGTAACCTATGCGTTATTGGAAATACATAGCAGAAGATATAAAAAAGCTCTTTTCACAAGATAAAGATTCAGATTTAAAAGAAAATGAAGGTAAAGAAAGTTCAGAATCTGGTCAAGATGGAACATCTAAAGAAGAGACTACTACAAAGGCAGACGAGAATGATGGAAGATCAGAAAATGATCAACATGGTGAAGAAGGTACAGATCAGAAAGCTGATTCTTCACAAGGTGAAGGGCAACAAGATACTCCAAAACAAAATGAAGTAAATAAAGATAGGAAAAAATCTAGTAATTCATCAGAATCAGAAGGAACAATTGAAGAGCAAACTTCAAATAAAGAAGAGAGAACAGAAGGAGAGCAAGGTACATCTGATTCAAGTGAAACTGAAGGACAACAAGGAGATGCATCTGATTTAGAAGGAGCAGGTGAAGAACCAACTTCAAAAAAAGAAGAAAAGCAAGCAGAAGGAGAGCAAGGTACTCCAGATTCAAGTGAAACTGAAGGACAACAAGGAGATAC
>CAMXBB010000048.1 GCA_947179265.1 uncultured Bacillota bacterium | reverse complement strand
ACTTGCTGGAGAAGAAGGCGAGGATGATGAAGCATTACCTAAGGATAGATTTATGTGTAATAAGTCAAAACTTCAAAGAGTTTTGATTCTAGTTGCTGGTGTATCAATGAATTTTATTACCGCAATTGTTCTTTTATTCTTTATTGCATTTATATGGGGATCAACTAATCAATCAAGTGTTATTGGAAGTATTGAAGAAGGTTCTCCTGCTTATGAAGCTGGATTAACTATTGGTGATCGTGTTGTTGAACTTAATGGATATAAAGTATCTACTTGGGATAAAATTTCCATAGTAGGCGCTTTAAAACATGATGGGGAAGAGTTTGAATATGTTATTGAGCATGAAAATGGTAAAAGAGAGACATATCTTTTAAAGCCTGCAGATTATGCTATAATAGGAGAAAAAACGATTCGTATAACTGAAGAAAATACTTTAGAGGATATTGCTAAAGCTAATAATAAGGATAAAGATGAAATCCAAGTATCAAAGATAATAGGTATTGGTAATTCTAAAGAAATCAAGAAAGGATTTGTTGATTCTTTAAAATATGCCTTTGGTAAATTTGCAAGTATTGTTGATATCATGTTATTAACAATTGGCTCTTTATTTACTGGTAAATTAGGACTAAATAGTTTATCTGGTCCAGTTGGTATGTATAGTGTTGTTAATCAAGTAGCAGCATATGGAATTGCTAATATTATCTATTTAATGGCATATCTATCAGTTAATCTAGGAATTATTAATATTTTACCATTCCCAGCATTCGATGGTGGAAGAGTGTTATTTGTAGGTATTGAAGCTGTAACTGGTAAAAAAGTTGATTCTAAGATTGAAGGAATGTTTCATACAGTTGGATTTATGTTATTAATGTTACTGATGCTATATATCACATTCCAAGATATTTTAAGGTTCTTTTAAGTAAGCTTTAGTGCTTACTTTTTTATTGTTTGAAAGTAATTATTGTGGTATTATTATATGTAGAATAGAGGGTGTTTGCATGGGAGCTTTTGAAACTTTCGTTGCTAGTGATGCTTTCTTTCCAGTATTGACGGGATTAATGCTTGCATTGGTATTAGTGTTTGTATGGATTTTATTATCTGGAAGGAAGAAGATTGATAAAGATAATTCTGCAAGTAATATTTCTAATAATGATGATACTAATGTAAATGTTTTAAAATCCAGTCAAAGTAGTAATGGTATTAATGATGATTCTCTAAATATGCAAAAGAGTTCAAGTGTTCTACCAAGTGTAATTTATGAATCTACTGAGTCTGAAGAAAAGAAGACTCCTCAAATTGAAACTAATAATATTACTAGTGAGGTAGATAATAATCAAACTTCTCAAGTTAATAATAATTTATCAGTAGATGATGTTGTGGTTGATTTACCGATAAGAAATATGGATTTATCTCCAGTTGAGATTACAACACCTAATCAAGCTTTGAATGATGCTGGTGAAAGTGTTGAAATTGAAATATCTCAAGGTTTAAATGAGCAAAATGTAACTGATGATCAAAAGATTGATATCGAGCTTCCAGCAATGAAGATTGAGGAAGATGGTGAAGAAGTCGAGTTACCAGAGATGAAAACGCTTGTTAATGAAAATGAGGGAGAAAGTATTGAAATTCCGAATATCTCTGATCAATTTCAAAAGGTCGGTGATAATACTCTTGCATTTAAATCGTTACCAGAAGAGATTCGTACAATAAATGATAATGTCATAGCAGAACAACCTAAAGAGTATGTTGGAGAGAAAACGGAAATATTTGATTTTCCAGATTTCAATAATCTTGAACAAGGTGATGAGAAACTCAATAATGCCGTTCAAGATGAGATAAAAAAAGCTGCTAATGATTATGTATCTAATGTTTTTAAGGAGAGTTAAAAAGTGAAGATAATTGAATTTGAACAAGTTTATTTGGAAATTCCTGAGGAATTACTCAAAGAACCGGAGGAAAAGGCCCAAGTATCTTTAAGCCTAGATGAATTAAAGAGACGTTTAGAAGAAACTCAAAGTTTACATTTATAAGACACAATTCGTTGTTTTTTTTTTACTTTTGTGATAAATTGAATTAAGGTGAGACTTTTATGGCAACAACGAAAAAATATGATGCAGACTCAATTAAAATATTAGAAGGCTTAGAAGCTGTTAGAAAAAGACCTGGTATGTATATTGGTTCTACCGATAAAAAGGGGCTTCATCATCTAGCATGGGAGATTATCGATAACTGTATCGATGAGATTATCAATGGTTATGGAGATACTATTAAGATTCGTCTTAATGGTGATGGGTCTATTACGATAGCTGATAATGGTCGAGGAGTTCCTATTGGTAAACATGCATCAGGTAAATCAACTCCTGAGGTTGTTTATACTGTTTTGCATGCTGGTGGAAAATTTGAAGAGGGAAATTATAAGGTTTCTGGTGGACTTCATGGTGTAGGTGCCAGTGTGGTTAATGCATTATCAAAATGGATGGATGTTACTATTTATACTGATGGTTTAATTTCTAATATTAAATTTAAGAATGGTGGGGAAGTTCAAAGTCCTTTAAAGAAAATTGGTGAGTCTAAAAAGACAGGTACTTGTGTAACTTTTATGCCAGATTATGAGATATTTAAGAATTGTCAATTCTCATATTCTACTATCTGTGAAAGAATGCAAGAGAGCGCTTTTCTTCTTAATCAATTAACTGTAGAAATAGAGAATGCGGCAGAAAATAAAAAGGTTACATATCATTATGAAAATGGTCTTATATCATTTGTTGAATATATCAATGAGGACAAAACAACTTTAAATTCCGTTGTACCAATTCATGGAAGTAAGAATGGAATCGAAGTAGATATTGCATTACAATATACGGATACCTATAATGAATCAATTCTTTCATTCGTTAATAATGTTAAGACTAGTGATGGTGGATCACATGAGGTAGGTTTTAAAACTGGTATAACCAAAGTATTTAATGATTATGCTCGTGCTAATGGCGTATTAAAAGCAAAAGATTCCAACTTTGATGGGGCTGATGTTAGAGAAGGCTTAACTGCTGTAATCAACTTAAAAGTTCCGGAAAAATTATTACAATTTGAGGGACAAACAAAAGGTAAATTAGGTACACCTGAAGCCAGAGCAGCTGTTGAAGCTGTGGTATATGATTCCCTAAAATTTTATCTAGAGGAAAATCGGAAAGATGCTATTACTATCGTTGAAAAGATGAGTAAATCGAAATTTGCCAGGGAAGCTGCAAGAAAAGCAAGGGATGAAGCTCGAAAAGGAAAGCAAAAGAAAGAAGCTCGAAGTCTTTCTGATAAATTAACTCCTCCTCAAGCAAGAAATCCGAAGATTAATGAATTATTTATTGTGGAAGGTAATTCCGCAGGTGGAACTGCTAAAAAGAGTAGAGATCGTAAGTTCCAAGGTGTTTTACCACTTAGAGGTAAGATTTTAAATACGGAAAAAGCCAATATTGCAGATGCTTTTAAGAATGAAGAAATAAATACGATGATTCATTGTATTGGTGCTGGTGTAGGAAACGAATTTGATGTAAAAGATATTAATTATGATAAAGTTATTATCATGACCGATGCCGATGATGATGGTGCTCATATTCAATGTCTACTTTTAACTTTCTTCTATCGTTTTATGAGACCACTAATTGAGGAAGGACATTTGTTTATAGCGATGCCACCTTTATTTAAAGTAGAAGAAGGTAAGAATATTCATTATTGTTATACTAACGAAGAATTTAAAGAATATACAAAAGGAAAAGATTCAAGTAAATATCGTGTTCAAAGATATAAGGGACTTGGAGAGATGAATCCTGAGCCACTAAGAGTTACAACTATGGCTCCTGAAACTAGAAATTTAATAAAAGTTAATATAACTGATGCAGCATTAGCTGAGAAAAGAGTATCTGTTCTTATGGGAGATGTTGTTGAGCCGAGAAAAGATTGGATCAATGAAAATGTTGACTTCTCATTAGAAGACGATTTTAAAATATAAGAGGATGTATCCTCTTTTTTTAGTATGTGGTAAACATTGATGTATTAAGAACCCCTTTAATAGGAATGTATGTATATTTTGACAACGTTTTTATAAAATATAAATATAGTTGATATTGGAGGATGTTTGTGAAAAGAATTTTAAGTTTATTAACTATAATGATGATAACGATACACTTTATATGTATTGATGTTAATGCAGAAAATTCGTCAGTAATCATGGTGTCTATGGCTGAAGAATATCTTATAAATGGGTGTGGTGATTTTAGGTATACGAGAACAAAGGCAAAATTAAATCTTTTGGAAATAACAAATGATGAAGAAATTTCTGATGAAATAAAATTTGCCGATAAAGCTACAACAGCAAGATATAATCTTTTAGTAATGAATATTATGTTAGCAAGAGTCAATGAGTTATTGCCAAGATTATCAAATAGTAATGATTCTGATACTGACAAGGAAAGTCTGTTATTGGAGATTAATTCTCTAATTGATCATGTTAACTGGATATATGATACAAATATATTTGGTGATAAGTTATTTTCTAATCAAAAGAATAATAGTATCTTGGTAGGTTTTAATGAGATAATCCTTAATTTAAATCCATTGAATAGTACTTTCCCTAAAAAGGTTGAAGATGGAAGCAAAGAGGTTCAAGAGTCTATTTTAAAGCAAATGAAAATAATAGCAGATGATTTAAAGATAGTTGCTACGGTTATTGAAGAACTTGAAAAAAACAATATATTTGGACATAATCATTCAGATTTTATTTATGAGCAAGCAGAATCTTTGATAAAACGTGTATCAGATGAAGAATACCAATTGAGTGATGTTCATGAAATATTGCAAAGACAAAAAGAATTACTTGTTAGATTAGCAAATCATCCTTTTGAACTAAATGATTTTGAATCGATAAAGAAAGAGTATATTCAGTTAAATGAGGAACATCAAAGAATAATTTCTTCTTACTTGTCTGATGAGACGTGGTATCTAAATAATAAGGAAACAATTATAAATGAGATTGATGATGTATTTGTAGGATTCACTAATAAAGAATTAACAACTGATAATATTAATGAACTTAATGATGAATTAGATAAGATGATTACGCTGATAAGTCTACATAGAGCATATCTTGGAGCTATACATAATACAGCTGAATGTTATTCCTTTGATTCAGACAAAAGATTTATTGGTAATTTAACTATAACTAAGAAAACTGCTAACAATGAAGATGATTGTTATATTGGTATATTTGATGAAAAAAATAATTTGATAAATATATTTAAAGTAAGTCTTAAATATGGTAGTGAGACATTTACTATTAACTTGCCAATTTTTGATGATAAGATAATTTATAGTATTCATGAAACTGACGAAGATGGAAATGAGTTAAAAGAATCTAATCTATTATTAGATCGAACTGAAATTATTTTTACTATTAATCGTTTGCATGAAAATGTGGTAATAACTGATAGAATAGTAGAAAATCCAGAAATGGGAGTTTATAGTATTTTTGTAATTGGAATGGTTATTATTCTAACAATGATATTAGTATATTTTTACTTTAGAGGATATAATAGATTTAGCAGATTGTAATTGAAAATTTAACTAAACGATGTAAAAGTGTAGCTAAAAAAATATCTACACTTTTTAATTTGTTACTTATTAAGAATGTTATAATTATTTGCAAAAAAAACTATATATGATAAAATTATTAGTAGAAATGTAACAGGATGTGGATTATGGAAAATGAAGAGATTAAGTATTATTCAGTAACACAATATAATCAAGCTATTAAGAATTTTTTGGATTCCAAAGAAGAATGTCAAACAGTTCATATAAAAGCTGAAGTATCAAATTTTAAAGGGCATACAAGAGGGCATCTATATTTTACTTTAAAGGATGAGGAATCACGAATTAATGCGGTAATGTTTTCCTTTAATGCAACATCCTTAAACTTTACTCCAAAGGATGGGGATGAAGTCTTAGTAGATGGTAAGATAAGCGTATATGTCCCAAATGGTGGCTATCAAGTATACGTTGAAAAGATGAGTCTCGCAGGTAATGGGGATTTACTCAAAAAGTTCGAAGAATTAAAGAAAAAATTAATGGATGAAGGATTATTTGATGCTTCAAAGAAGAAACCAATCCCTAAATTTCCAACAAAGATTGGAATCGTAACTGCACCAACAGGAGCAGCAATTAGAGACATCTTAAGTACTATTAAAAGAAGATATCCGTTATGTGAAACGATTCTTTTTCCATCACTAGTTCAAGGAGATGAAGCTAAATTTGATGTTGTTCGTCAGATTGAGGAAGCACAAAACTATGATTTAGATGTCTTAATAGTTGGTCGAGGTGGCGGATCTATCGAAGACTTATGGGCATTTAATGAAGAGATAGTTGCCCGAGCAATCTATGCATCAAATATTCCCATTATATCAGCCGTTGGTCACGAACCAGATTTTACGATAGCGGATTTCGTAGCTGATTTAAGAGCCCCAACACCAACGGGAGCAGCAGAGATGGCAGTGCCTAATATGGTTGATCTAATCAACTATATTAAACAGGTTGAAATAAGACTTAATAGGAGTGTATCTAACAAGATTGAATACTTGAAGAAGAGTTTGAATGCTTTAGCTACAAGTTATGTCTTATCCAATCCGATGGCTTCTTTTGAAATAAGAGAACAAAAATTGGATTCGTATATAACCAGACTTAATCAAGTAGTGTTACATAAACTTGATAATGCTAAAAATCGCTTTGATAATGTAAGAAGTAATCGTATTCTAACTAATCCAGAAAATCTATTTATAAATTATAATAATTCATTGGAGCTTATAATAAATAAATTAGAATTACTTAATCCATTAAATGTATTATCTAAAGGATATTCGGTTACTAAGGTAAATGATCAAGTGATAAAGAGTAAAGAACAAGTTAAAGTTAAAGATAAATTAAATATCAAACTATTAGATGGTGAAATAGATGCTATCGTAGAGGGAGTTAAATAATATGGCAAAAAATGAAGAAAAAAAGTTTGAAGAATTGATGACGGACTTAGAAGTAATCGTCAAAGATTTAGAGAATGGAACTACAGATTTAGAGAGTTCTATCGAAAAATATACTGAAGCTATGAAGATTGTTAAGGTATGTAATGATAAATTGACTAATGCTACCGAAGCAGTAAATAAAATTCTAAAAGAGAATGGTGAACTTGCTGATTTTGAAGTAGCAGAGTAGAAATAAGAGGAATATTGTCATAATATTTCTTTTTTTGTTCATAATAATACTGGTGGTAGTATGAAAAGATTAAAAATATTATTGATTGGTATTCTACTTTTAAATCCCTTTGCGGTATATGCTTATTCCGATTATATCTATGTTGGAGGAAACAATGTAGGTATCGAAATAAACTCTGAAGGAGTACTGGTAATCGGATTTTACAAAGTAGATGGTAAATCATTAAAGAATGATATCAAGATTGGTGATTATATAATTAAAGTAGAAGGAGAAAACGTAACTAACATCGATTCTTTAGTAAAACTTATTGAGAAATATCGCCAAGATGGAAAAGTTAATCTAACTATAAAAAGAAAAGACGAGACAAAGGATATAACTTTTGAACTTGTAAATAATAATGGTGTATATAAAACAGGATTATATGTTAAAGATTCAATAAGTGGTATTGGAACCCTTACTTATGTTGATCCCAATACTAAAATATATGGAGCTTTAGGTCATGAGATAATCGAAAATAATACCAATAAAAAATTGGAATTAAAGGATGGAAAGATTTTTAGAAGTGATGTATCAAGTATTGATAGATCAACTAATGGTAAACCAGGAACTAAAAATGCTAAATTCTATTCAAATACTGTATATGGTGATATAACTAAAAATACTAATCATGGAATATATGGAATCTATAATAGTGATTTCGATGGTGAATTATTACATGTTGGAGATAAAAATGATTTAAAACTTGGTAAAGCAACTATCAGAACGGTATTAAATGGAAATAAAATTGATGATTATGAGATTAATATTACTAAGATTGATAAATCAGGGGATACCAAAAATATCTACTTTGAGATAACTGATGAGCGATTACTCGATAAATGTGGTGGTATCGTTCAAGGTATGTCAGGTTCACCAATTATTCAAGATAATGAAATATATGGAGCAGTTACTCATGTTGTTATTGAAAATGTCAAAAAAGGATATGGAGTATTTATAACAACAATGTTAACTACAGGTGAAAGTTAGGAAGATTATTCATTTGAATAATCTTTTTTCTTTGTGTATAACTATTAAAATATTTACACGACATGTCAAAAATTCTATTGACAAAACGCTTAGGGCTTGCTAAAAAAAAAAAAAAAA
>CAMXBB010000047.1 GCA_947179265.1 uncultured Bacillota bacterium | reverse complement strand
GCGCCCCCCCACCTATACACAATCGTATTCGTCGGCCGCGTCATATTTTTTTAATATTTATTTATTTTTATTTTTATTTTTTTTTTTTTTTTTAGCAAGTCCTAAGCGTTTTGTCAATAGATTTTTTGACATTTTTTGTAAATTTTTTACATAAAAAAACAAATAGGTTTTATCCTATTTGTTAGATTAACTCATTACCACAAAAACTACATGTAGTTGCAGTTGGTGATATTTTATTTGCACAATGTGGACATATCTTACTGCTATGATCACTTACATCATCGACACCTATTCTAGTAGTAGTAATTGCACTTTGAACTGGAGTTACTGTATGTGCTACTACATAGTTTCTTGTAACTCTTCTACAAAAGTCGATGCATCCAACCATAACATGAACATTACCAAGTAATGAAAGAAATAATGATACAAATCCAAGTAATGCACATAAAGGTGATAAAAATAAAGTTGCAATATAAGTTATTACTTTTACTATAGAAAATATTGAACTCAAGAATATCAACCAAATAAATGCAAAATGAACCATTGTCTTCTGTGGTTTATAACCAATTGCACTATTATAAGTAAATACTATTAATGTAATAATTATAGGAACAAATGCTGTAAAACCTATCTCATTACTTAGTCCCCAAGTTTTAAGTGATCTTATACTTGTTGGATTTATAGTATCAATAACCGAAATCATACATATTAAAAATATGATAGCTAAAAGATCCGCTATAATCTTTAGTGCTCCTCCATAAAAGATATTATCATAACTTCTTTTATCTATTGATTCCTTAGAATCTTTTGGTAAAGTCTCATCAATAATATTACTCCAATCATAACTAAATAGTCTCTTAACATTAGAAAAATTGAATAATCCTTTGATAAAAGCATTTATCTTTTCATTCATAGTATTAGTTGGTATAGTAGTATTTGCATTATTAACATTACTACCTACATTGTTAATAACTGCTGAGTTTTGAACATTGGAATTTACTACAGATTGAGGATTATCTTCAATTTTTATTTGAACAGGTGTAGGATTTACTACTTGATTATCCAAAGCATTATTAACATTTTGATTTATTGGTACTACTACTGGATTACTATTAACATTAGGTGTCATATTTGGAACTACAGTTTGATTACTATTTTGAGAATTATTTACATCTGAATTCATTTTAAACACCTACCATAAGAAGATTATAACATAAAATGTAAGTTAAATTTGTTAGTATTTTATACTTTACAGTAAAATAAATAAAACTTCTATATTAAATAGAAGTTTTATTTTTCTTATTACGTACCATATCACCAGAACGCATTATATAAACATATCCCACTTTATCATCAAGAAGATAGAATATTGCTTCTTCTCCAATGATTTCCTCATGGTATAAAATTGGTTTTTCAATAGTATCTCTAACATCCATCAAACTTTCAAATGAACTTAATAATTCAATACGTAATCCTCTAGTATTAAGTAAATCCTCAACTCTCTCAGTAATTTTAGTCTCACTAATATATCGATCATAATCTTTAAGTATTCTATTAAGTCGAATATTATATAATGTTGCACTATCTCTATTTAACATAACATATGCAATAACACTTATGATCGCTAAGATATCTCCAATTGCTAAGATACAAGCAAATATAAATAATACTGGATTAGTTATTCTAGTTGAACTATATTGTAATACTTGATTTTCATTTTCAGCTAATTCATAGTCCATTTTTATATCAACTGTTTTATTAGTTAAAGGTATTTCTAAAGTAACTACTGCTTTGTCACTTATATTTTTATCAAATTCAGCATGCTTTCCAACTACATCTACATATAAACTTACAACTAATTTAGAATTAGCTAAAATACCATATTGTTCAATAAATCTAGTTGCTAAATTATTATACTTACTATAATCTATCTTAACATTTTCTGCTATCGAAAAAGTATCATTTTTTACATCATTATATTTTTGTTTTTCAATGATTGTTTCCTTTTTATCATATATCTTCTTACCATCTGAATTATTGATTAGTAAGGTTGCTGTTAAATAATATGAATATTCTAGATCTAGTCTTTCATCACTATTAAATGTATAAGCAAAATCAGCATCAACATAATCAATAATAGATGCAATATAATTTCTATCCATATCTAGATAGTTTTTTTCAAAGAAATCATTTTTCTTTAAATAAACCTTATAATCCAAATCACCATTATCACTAAAGTGTAATTTATATTCCTTCTTAACTGTAAGAGATAAACATGCTATTAAAAAGATAATAAGCATAGCTATAATTCCTACTATAAAAGCAAAAGGTATCGCCTTTTCTCTATTCTTACCCTTGAATACTGGTAATTCTAAATTATTCTTTCTCATTTTCCACCGCCTTACTTGCTAAAATACTCATTCAATAATACTGATGGCCATGCAATCAATAATACTCTTACTCTAACTATTCCGATAATCTCTTCATCTTTAACTAACCAATTATCTACTGTATTATTATTATCTCCCTTAGTTTGATAAAGACTTTCTCCATTACCTAATTTAAAGACATTATATATTCTATGAACTATTAAATTATCATTCTTTTCAAAGACGATTACATCTCCTTTTTTTAATTCAATATTATCATCTTTTATAGCTTCATAAATGACAGCATCTCCCTTATTAATAGTACCTGTCATTGATTCACTACCTATGGCAATCATTGCATATTTGAATTCACATGATACTAATGCAACAATTATGGAAAATATTATTGCAAAGATAAGTGTTGAAACCTTCTCAATAGTTTTTTTATTTCGTGAAACTGGTTTTCTTCTCTTATCAGTTAATTTTTTTACAACAAAGTACACGAAATATGGAAATACAAAAAGAATGGTTGCCTTAATAAGTAAATTAATACGTGGAATAAATGGCATAAAATAGACATAAAGTTCTACGATAAATCGATACCAAAGACATGAACGTATTCCATAATTCTTACTTAAATAGTTTAATAATAAATTCTTAGATATACTTTGGATAACAAATAATCCAAAGAAATCATAAATACCTGCTAAAGTATTTAAACTATATGACTTACCTATTATTATAAAATCAATAAGTACATAATTTATAAACATTATAATTTTACTTAGTAAATCATACTTTTCCCTTCGATAATCAACTATTGTTAATATATACCTTATTATTTCTGTTATTATAACGATTAAAAATGTCGTTATCCACGTTGTTTTAGTTATATAATTTTTAAATATTGAACTATAACTTTCATCATATCCATTAAAGAAGCTTACAAAATATAATAGACCAATAAAGATACTTGAGATACCAATTATAATCCATATTACATCTTTATTTCTTCTATTTAATGGACTTCGATACCTAGTCGAAGCTAATAATGCTAACAAAAATAATACTAGAGCAGCAAATACTACTGGTAAACTCGAGGAACCAATATTTATTGTGTTAAAGACTAGTAAGCATAATAAAACTATTTCCAATATCACATGGATAATAAATTTAATCATACTATTCACCACTCTTCATGTGTTTATTAAGATGCTGATTCAGCTGTTGCTACCATGTTACAACTAATATTTAATGTTAGTGCTCCAACATCTTCGCCATTTACAGTACCACTAAAAGATTTAATCATTTTTACTGTAACAGTATCGATGTCTGATGTACTATTTCTACTAAGAACAGTATCTTTTAAACCATTAGCTGGAGTAATACTAACATAATCACTAGCATTGACTTTATCATTAGTAATACTACAATTTAATACACCTAATCTAGCATTATATTGACTATCATTTTTAATAGTATAATTAACTATATAGGTGTCCCCAATACTATTCATTTCAGGAATTACAACATTAATTGTATCGTTAGTATTAGTTGTTGTTCCAAGTGTTGCTCCACTACTAATAGTATCTCCATCATGTAATAAAGTTGCACTATTAAAAGATACATTTTGTCTAAAGTTTGCATCATTTGGTCCAATAGTTGTTGTACCCATGATATTTAAGGTTGATGTAACTGCTGCAAATCCTATAGCCAAAAATAATACCGCCACTACGATTCCTATCTTAATATTTCTCTTATTATCCATAATGACATCCTTCCTATAATATTTTCTAGTAATCTTACCTTACTATATTTTTATTTTTTACTATTTTTATTATTTTATACAAAAAAGAGATAACGCCTGTTATCTCTATAAATATATTTAATAAATTAATTACTCAACTACATATGGATTTGATGATGAACCATCACCACTTATTGCTATAATATCATGTTTTAGAACAACAGATGGCCGAACTCCCCCTGAATAAGTGAATCCAGTAATCAGGAAATTAAGATGACTTTTTCTATAGAAAATTGTTCTAGATACTGAACCATCAGAAGCAGCAACATATGGTGACAAATTAAAAAATTCATGACCAGTGTATAAATAAGATACATCATTACTACTAGTCTCACCTCTTCCAGCTACTGTTAATTCATCTGCTGTTAATAAACCTACTGTGTAAGTTAATTTTCCATTTCCTAATAAAATATCATTCTTAGTAAATCGGTCGGTTATATTTTGACAAGCCTCCTCATCTTTTAACCCCGGAGTTGCTGATGAAAGGTTTAGTCTTCTTGCCTCATATCCGCCTAAATTTGTTTTACCATTTGTTAAAGTTGTAAGATCTGAATCTACTAGATATCCTCCACTCGCTATACTTCGATCATTACACCATACTGCATCTTCTAACTTACTCTCTTGACTTAATAAATTTTCAGCAAACCAAGTATCAATAAAAGTCTTTATTGACGAATCGTTCTTATTCTCGAAAGATTTGCCTATGATTTCTTCAATATTCTTTTCACCTGTTAATGCTATGGCATATGCTTTTCCATTATAGTATGAATATACATAATATACTGTACTACATGTTCCATTTGTTGTTTGCTTACATGTATAATGTTTTGTCTTAATATTTGCTACTGTATCTGATGTTGATGGATTTGTTAATGTATATACTCCCCCACTATATGTTACATCGCTTCCATATACATATGCTGTATCATCCCATGACGTATACGCATATCTTTCTCCATACATATACCCGATATCTGCTAATGCATCAGTATTCGTATTGAATTGTGATTTTCCTATTTGAGTATCTGTTCCTGTATTATTACATTGATTATTATTTGGTACTCCATCATAGATTAACTTTGTTCCTCCTTGTTCGGTTGTTCTTACTATCTTCCAACAAAATCCTCCAAACAATACATGATTATTAATTGTGTCATCTATCCCATCACCATCTATATCTTTTCCTCCACGGAAATAATATATTGGATATCTATCATTTTCGCTTCCTGCTCTTAAATACAAACCTTTTCCATTCGTATCTGATGACGCTCTACCAAAATTGATTCCTGTTTTACCAGTTACATACTTGCTTTTCATATTATCAATATAAGCTATCATTTCTTGACCTAAGATATCAACTACAATTTCTGCTTTATCCCTTTCAATTCCAGTTCCATTATCTTGGGTGTATGTCATATTTAAAGTAAAGTCAATTGATGTCTCTTCTTTAGGTAAATCATCTAGAGTAATATCATATAAGAAATCAACTTTTACTTTAATTCTTTCTGTTTCTCCTGATTTTAATAAATCGTTTATTCTAATCTTCCCACCACTAATATATTTATAAGTTACATTTAAGTATTTTTTAGTAGTCTCATCTAAACCCAGAAGTTCAATGCTAGATAAATATGCATCTAGGGTTCCATTATTTACGATGTCAGTTTCAAATTCATAGAATTGTCCTGGTGTTGTTAAGTGAAGACTAAAATTAATTTGTGTATTATCTGATGCATTGATTGTAGCTGGACTTACTGCTTCCATACTTCCTTCTTTTACTTCTACATTTGCAAAATGAACATCAAAGGAAATATTTCCAATTATTGCTATACTAGTTATTCCTAATGTTGCACTCAATGCTGCAAATCCGAGTCCAATAAACATTATTGCAAATAACAATATTGTCGTTTTATTTGATCGTTTTCTTGTTAATCTACTCATCTTTTTCACTTCTTTCAAAGATAACCTATCGTTAACCCACTATAATAAGATTATATAATAATTCAGAACTAAACACAATATTATCACTAAAAAAAGAAACTTTTTAAAGTTTCTTTTTATCTATCATCTGGTTTCATTGTTGGGAATAATAATACATCTCTGATTGATTCTTGTTCTAAGAATAACATCATTAATCTATCAATTCCATAACCGATTCCACCTGCTGGTGGCATACCATATTCTAATGCTTCTACGAAGTCCATATCGATATCATTAGCTTCATCATTACCTAATTCTCTTTCTTCGATTTGAGCTTCGAATCTCTCTAATTGATCGATTGGATCATTTAATTCAGTATAAGCATTAGCAAATTCTTTTCCAGCTATGAATAGTTCAAAACGATCAACAAATCTTGGATCTTCTGGATTCTTCTTAGTAAGTGGAGATATCTCTAATGGATGTCCATATAAGAATGTTGGTTGAATTAAAGTTTCTTCAACATACTTTTCAAAGAATAAATTGATAATATGACCAACTGATTTTTCATGATCAGCAACTTCGATATGATGTTCCTCTGCTAATTTTAAAGCTTCTTCAACAGTCATTTCCTTCTTGAAATCAATACCAGTTTGCTCTTCGATAGCATCAGTCATACTAACTCTCTTCCAAGGACCTTCTAAATTTATCTCATATCCGCCAAAGTTAAATGTCATCTTCCCCATTACATCACGAGCAATAGCTTGATACATTCCTTCAGTTAGATTCATCATACCTTCTAAATCACTATAAGCTAAGTATGCTTCCATAAGAGTAAATTCAGGATTATGTTTTGGATCCATACCTTCATTTCTAAATACTCTACCAATCTCATAAACAGCTTCCATACCACCAACTAATAATCTCTTTAAAGGTAACTCTAGAGCTATTCTTAAATACATATCCAAATCTTGAGTATTATGGTGAGTAACAAATGGTCTTGCAGATGCTCCTGTAAGTAATGTTGTTAAAATAGGTGTCTCAACCTCAGTAAATCCTTGATTGTCCATATAATTTTGAATACATCTAATAATCTTAGGTCTTAGGAATGCTACTCTCTTTGAATCATCATTCATGATTAGATCAACATAACGTCTTCTATATCTTTCTTCAACATCTGTTAAACCATGGAACTTTTCAGGTAGTGGTTTTAAAGCCTTAACTAAATGAGTATATTCTAAACACTTAATTGTTATTTCACCAGTCTTAGTCTTCATAATCTTACCACGAACACCTACGATATCGCCAATATCAGCACTCTTAAATAGATTATAATCTTCTTCACCAATATCATTAATTGAAATATAGATTTGAATAGAACCAGTTTTATCCTTGATTGTAAAGAATGATGCTTTTCCCATCTTTCTTATAAACATAATTCTTCCTGCTACAGTAGCTTCGTCATCCATATTTTCAAAAGCATCATGGTCGACACTTTCATATTTTTCTTTTAAATCAGCTGCATACGCATCTCTTTTGAAAACATGTCCAAAAGGATCCATTCCCATCTCTCTTATCTTTTCTGCTTTTTCTCGTCTTACTAATTCCTGATCAGTAAACTTTCTTTCCATTTTCTATTTCCTCTTTTCTTATTTTACTTTTCCTTCTGTAGTATATAATTTTTGATAATATTTACAAGTCTTCATTAACTCTTTATGAGTTCCTGAAGCATATACTTTTCCTTTTTTGATAACATATATTATATCAGCATCAATAATCGTCGATAAACGATGAGCAATTATTAATACGGTATGGTCATGAGCTAGTTCATCGATTGATTTCTTGATAGCATCTTGAGATTCATTATCTAGAGCTGATGTTGCTTCATCAAAAAGAATTATCTTTGATTTCTTTAAAAGTGTTCTTGCTATCGCAAGTCTTTGTTTTTGTCCACCAGATAGATTAACTCCACCTTCACCTAAAATTGTATCATATTTTTTAGGAAGACTCATAATATATTCATCAATAGATGCCAACTTACAATATTTTCTAATCATTTCTAGACTTGCTTTAGTATCAACTATTTCAAAGTTTTCTTTAATACTTCTGTTAAAGATAAATGGTTCTTGTCTAATTATTGATACTGCATTTCTTAGAGTATCTTCAGTTAAATCTTTAATATCAACTCCATCTAGATAAATATTACCTTTGATAGGTTCAAATATACGTGTTATAATATTAAATATTGTTGATTTACCTTCACCACTAGCACCAACGATAGCAATCTTTTTAGAGCTATCAAATTTAATACTAAAATTATCTAATAAGG